>DATGHT010000203.1:0-4751 GCA_035307865.1 Candidatus Eremiobacteraceae bacterium
TGCTGGTAATAGCGCGCGTCGTCTTCGCCCTTGACCGCATACACCTTCATGCCGTGATGCAGCGCCAGCATCGCTGCGACGTCGTCTTGCGTCGAGAGCGGATTGCTCGCGCACAACGAGATGTCGGCGCCCCCCGCCGCCAGCGCGATCATGAGATTGGCCGTTTCCGTCGTCACGTGCAGGCACGCGCCGACACGCAGACCCTTGAGCGGTTGACTGCGCGCAAAACGCTCCGTGATGGCGCGCAACACCGGCATGCTCTGGGCGGCCCAGGCGACGCGACGGTTGCCTTCCGCCGCGAGACCCGGATCTTTGACGTCATATTTGGAAGCGCGAGCTGTGGCCTGGCTGGACAAGAGTTGATTCCTCCGGCGGATATGAGTGTAGCGGCGACGGAATGATTGCGAAAGGGGCCCTTGGCATGCGTCGGGTGACTATACTATCGCCTGGAGCGAAGTGAGTCCTGGGAGCCCCAGGTGGGGCGTGCGACGTTCGTTGTAGGCCCCATGGCTACAGGGCCTGCGTACAAGGACACCCATTCCATCCGCGCCAAACGGCGAAGGTCGTGTACGGTGGTGATGGGAGAGCTTCGTGCCGCTAACTGCACTCTCACTCGAAGCTTTTGCGAATAAACTTGCGTCTGCCGATCCCACGCCCGGGGGCGGCAGTGTCTCAGCCGCTATTGGCGCATTCGGCGCCGGCTTGATCCGCATGGTGGCCTTGCTCACGAGCGGTTCCCCGAAGTTCGCAAGCGTCGCAGCGGATTGCAACGGGATCGCTGAACGCGCGCAATCGTTACTCGCCACGCTGTTGCGCTTGGTCGACGAGGATGCTGCCTCTTTTGACCAGGTGAGCGCGGCGTACCGTTTGCCGAAGGCCAGCGAGAGTGAAAAGCAGTCGCGCACGCTGAACATTCAACGCGCGTTGGAAGGCGCGATCGGGCCGCCGCTGCGGGTGATCGAATGCGCGCGCCAGATCTGCGATCTCGCGGTGGCGCTGATCGACATCGCCAATCCGAATGCCTTGAGCGATATCGGCTGCGCCGTTTTGTGCGCGCAGACCGCGTCGCAAGGGGCAGCGCTCAACGTCGAGATCAATGCCGGCATGCTCAAAGACCGCGACGCGGCGCAGCGCCACACCAAAGAATTGAACGCAAGTCTGTCACAAGTGAGTCTGTTGACCGAGGTCGTGCTCGGCAAAGTGCGCACTCGCGTGGAGCAGTAACCACGATGGCCGCAGTTCTACTCGACGGACGGCCGATCGCCGCCGCGATTCGCGAGGACGTCAAGGTCCGCGCCGCGGCGTTGCGGAGCCGCGGCGTCACGCCGACCTGTGCGATCGTTTTGCTCGAGAATGACGAGCCCGGCCGGCTTTACGCGAACCAGATAGCAAAAGCGAGCTCCGGCGTGGGTATCACCGTCGAGATTCGAGAGCTGCCGGCGCAGGCGACGACCGATCAGGTGCTTGCTGCCGTCGGCGCGGTGGTCGATGATTCGCACGTGCACGCGATGATGGTGCAAAGACCGTTGCCCGCCCACCTGGACGCGGCGCGCATCAGCGAGGAGATCGATCCGCGCAAAGACGTGGATGGAGCGCATCCTTATAACCAAGGGTTGCTCATGGCGGGTGAACACTTTTTCGTGCCGGCGACCGCGGCCGCAGTCATGGAGTTGCTGCAACAACCGCAGCTTTCTTCATTAGATGGTGCGCGCGCGGTCGTGCTCGGCCGTTCCGCGGTGGTGGGCCGGCCCGTCGCCTTGCTGCTCATCGCGGCGAATGCTACGGTCACGATCTGTCACTCGCACACGAAAGACTTAGCGCGAGTCAGCCGCGAGGCCGACATCGTCGTTGCGGCAGTAGGGCACCCGCGCTTCGTGACAGCCGAGATGGTGCGTCCCGGGGCGACGGTGATTGACGTGGGCACGAATTGGGTCGGCGGGCACTTCGTCGGCGACGTCGATGCCCAAAGCGTCGCTCCCGTCGCAGGAGCGTTGTCACCGGTCCCAGGCGGCGTGGGGCCCGTTACCACCGCCGTGCTCTTGCGCAGCATCGTGGAAGCGACCGAACGCAGCGCGCCCACCTAACAGCTAACGATGGATGAGTTCGAGGAACGGAGCCAGCTCGGACGCTTCGATCTCGACGCCGGGGCGCGGATAGAGCTCGGACGGGGCGTGAAAATCCGTTCCGCCGGTCACGACCAGCCCGGAATCTCTTGCAAGTGCGCGGTAATAGGCAACCTCGTGCGGCGTGTGGCTGGGAGAATACACTTCCACGCCTTGCAAGCCGGCGCGTTGCAACTCCGCAATGCGCTGACCCGCGCCGTTGAGCGCGGGGTGCGCTAACACCGCAACGCCCCCACATTCGCGGATCGTGGCAATGGCGCGCGCTGATGGGATGCCGGTGAGCGGTTGGTAAGCAATCCCAGCGGATCCGAGGTAGCGCGTGAACGCGTCGCCGATGTCGCGGGCATCTCCGCGATCGACGAGTGCTCGCGCGACGTGCGGCCTCCCGATGCTCGTGCCGGTTGCCTGCCGCCGCACCTCATCCATCGAGATGGCCACCCCCGCCGCGTTAAGCGCGGCGACGATGCGCTCGGCGCGGGTGCGCCGCGACGTCACGCGCTCCTCGAGCAAGCGCTGCAACCCATCGCAGCCGGGCGAAATGTTGTAACCAAGAATGTGGACTTCGCGGCCATCAGCGACGGTGCTCAACTCGACGCCCGCCACCAGTCGCGAAGCGTGCTCGGAAAAGACGGGCGGCGAGCGCACGTATGCCGCCATGGTGTCATGGTCGGTCACCGCGAAAAGATCCAGACCCGCCGCGGCGACGCTGCGCATCAATGCCGCCGGATCGAGCATGCCGTCGGATTCGGTGGTGTGGAGATGGAGGTCAATCCGAAGCATCATGCGTTGTGCGCGGCAAGAGATTGCGCTTCTTTCTGCTAAACCCCGACCTGTGTCCGTGCAACTGCCGACCAACGACCAGCATGCCTTCTTGGAGCATGCGATGGCGACATATGGCAAGCAAACGTACAACTACGCGTACCGGCTCACCGGCAATGAGGCGGATGCACGGGATCTCACCCAAGAGGCGTTCATCCGTGTGTTCCGCGCCTGGCAGTCTTTTCAGCCAGGGACGTCATTTCTTTCCTGGATCTATCGCATCGTCACCAACCTGCACCGCGACGAACTGCGCAAGCGCAAAGGCGTTTTTCTGGCCGAGCTTCCCGACGACAACCAGGCGCACGAACTGCCGCGCGAACAACGAATGCACGACCCCATCGGCGCGATCCACGAGCAGCAGCTATCCGCGGCGGTCGAACGGGCCCTGCAGCAGCTGACCCCCGACCAGCGGGCGGTCGTGTTGCTGGCCGACATCGAGGAACGCTCGTATCAGGAGATCGCGGACATCATGGCCTGCTCCATCGGCACGGTCCGGTCCAGGCTCCATCGGGCCCGCATGCAGCTGCGAAAGCTCATCGTGCGGGAAAAAGAGCAGGAAGAGCGCGAGGGTCATACAGCATGAAGCACCGCGTACCGGGACGAGGGCGCCTACCGCAGCGCCTGTGGGGCTTTCAAGGCCCGCCAACCGCTTTGCGGAACGCAGGCGGCAGCTTTGACGTTATTCCAGTGACGGAATTGCGTGCGATTGCCGATCTTGGGTGCTGCCGTTGAACGAGACAAAAGGGAGAACGAAGTTTCCATCATGACCTGCGAAAAGTGTCGCGAACTTATCATCGACTACACCCACGGTGAACTGGATGCCGCGACCGACGCCGGCGTCTTCGAACACATCCAGACTTGCGCCGTGTGCAAGGCCGAATGGCAAGCTGAAACTGCGCTGACCGAAACCCTCCGCACGGCGTATGCGGAGGAACGCGAGATGCCGACCGCCGTGTTGGCGGTCGTGCGCCAAACGGTCCGCTCGGAACGCGCACCGGCATGGCTCGGTTCCATGCGTGCTTGGCTTCGCCCAGCGGTGTTGGCTCCCGTGGCAGCGATGGTATTGCTGGTCGCAGGCGTGACGCGCTATGGTCAGCAGCACACGGTCCAGAATATCCCGCAACCATCGGCGGAATCGCTCGTGCGGCAGCATTTGGTGCAAACGATGGGATCGCAGGCGCATGACCGGGCTTACAGCGAGTATCTGCTCACGACGGCAAACGACGTGCAATCGAATGCCGGCAACCCGTAGCGGCCAGCGCGCGGCTTGGGGCGGGGCGTTCGGTGCCCTGCTCCTCCTTAGCATATGTCTGGGCGCGGCGCGCGCCGATGATGCACGCTCGCTTTTTCACGATGCGCTCGTCTCCGACGATTCCGTGTCCTACTCGGGCACCATCACGACGGTCATCTACGACCACGATAGCGCCGAGGCTACCGTCGCTCGCATCGATCACAAAGCGCCGCATTCCTGGCGCATTTGGTATATCGCGCCCTCGGACGCGTACGGCCGCATGGTCGTCAGCAATGAATCGCTGACCTACCAATACGAACCGGAACAAAACCGCGTCTACAAGAACGACTGGAGCGAATCCGCGCCGGGCGTGGCGCAAGCGCTCGACGTCGGCCTCGTCGAGCAAAATTATTCCGTAGAGCTGGGAGCGGCGACGACGGTTGCCGGCCGCAACGCGCGTACGGTGTCGCTGATCTCCAAACACACCGGCAGTCTGGTCGAGCGGCTGTGGGTGGATACCGCCACGAAGCTGATCTTACGCCGCGAAGACTACCACGCCGACGGCAGCATCGCAACCA
>DATGHT010000204.1:0-3207 GCA_035307865.1 Candidatus Eremiobacteraceae bacterium
GTATACGGCCACGTGGACGAGTTCCCACATGCCGGTGACGTCGCCGGCGGCATAGATATTGGGGTTGCTCGTCTGCAGGTGCTCGTCCACTTTGACGCCCGTGCGATCGTAGTCCACGCCCGCCGCCTCGAACGCAAAGCCATCCACGTTGGGCCGCCGTCCAAGCGCAAAGAAGATCTCCTCCGCCACAAACGACTCTTCCGAGCCGCCGATCGACGCGATCACTCGCTTCCCGCCGCCGGTTTTCTCCGCGCACAGCAACTGCACGCGCGTTCGGAGGTCGATCCCATCCTTGGCGAGGCTCGCCTGCAAGGCTTCGGCGATGTCCGCATCTTCGAACGACAGCACGTGGGCGCTGCGTTGCAGCATAGTCGTCTTTACGCCCAGACGGACGAGATATTGAGCGAGTTCGCACGCGGTGGCGCCGCCGCCCAAGACGATGACGCTTCGCGGCAGGCGCTCGAGATCGAGCAGCGCATCGCTGTCAAGATAGCCCGTCTCGACCAGTCCGGGAACCAGCGGCTCGTTGATAACCGAACCGCTCGCGATGACGAACTTGTGCGCGCGGATGACGCGATCGTCGACCATCACTTCTTCCGGGCTCGCGAAGCGCGTCGCGCCTCGGAACAGCGGGAACGACTCGATGCCCTTCACCCGGTATTCGGCAAAATCGGCGATGATGCGGCGCTTGCGCTCGATGATGCCAGGCACGTCGTACTCGACGCTGCGCGGACGAACACCGAGCTTCGGAGCTTCGTTCGTGAGATGCGCGATTTCCGCCGACCGCAATAACGTCTTCGAGGGCATGCAACCGCGCAGGATGCAGAGGCCTGCCAGCGTTCCGGTTCCATCGACGAGCGCCACCGATTTTCCCATGTCGCGCGCCGTGCACGCTGCCGCAAACCCGGCGCTGCCCGCTCCCACTACGCAGCAATCGAACTCGCCTGATTTTTTCATGAGCCGCCTATTGCGCGTTTGCGCAGTGCTTGCCTTCGCGTTCTTGATGTTCTGCGTGTCGAGGAAATACTGTCGATCGAGGCCAACAAGCGCGCTCACATGAGCCACAGCGTCGAACGTTTCGGACGTTGCATCATCGCTGGCACCATCCACGAGGGCATCGTGCAGGACGATCATTTCATCAGCGGCGCGCAACGCGTGCCGCTGCGCGACGTCAAGCCGCTGGCTCCCTGTCTCCCCACGAAGATCATCGGCGTCGGCCGCAATTACGCCGAGCACGCCCAAGAGATGAACAACCCGTTGCCGAAAGAGCCGCTGCTTTTTTTCAAGCCGCCATCAGCGCTCAACGATCCGGACGGCGACATCGTCTACCCAACGCAAACGCGCGAGCTGCACTACGAGGGAGAACTAGCGGTCGTCATCGGCAGCCGCTGCCGCAACGTGTTCAAGACCGACGCGGCCCGTTTCATCCGCGGCTACACGCTCTGCAACGACGTGACCGCGCGCGACTTGCAGCGCAACGACGGTCAATGGAGCCGTGCCAAGGGCAGCGACACGTTCGCGCCGCTGGGTCCGTGGATCGTCAGCGGGCTGGATCCGGCGCGGCTGCAGCTACGCACTTTTCTCAACGGGCGCTTGCGCCAGGATGCGAGCACGAGCGATCTGATCTTCGACGTGCCGACGCTCGTCGAGTTCATTTCCGCGTCGTTCACGCTGGAAGCGGGCGACGTCATCACGACCGGCACGCCCAAAGGCGTCGGGCCGCTTCAGCCCGGCGACGTCATCGAGGTTCGGATCGAAGAGATCGGTACGCTGCGCAACCGCGTCGTGGCAGCTTAGGGGCTTAAGAACGCGTCCTCGGTCACTGCGATGTGAAAGGGTGCGCCCGCAGCGAGCGTGATGTCATCGCCCTTGCGCAGATAATCGAGGATGAAGAATCCGGGAATCGTCATGTCGGCGACTTCAGCGACTGCGCCGGCGGTGCCATTCTTATCGTTCTGATCGGCGATGAGGCTCTGTTGCGTGATGGCGAGCGTGACCTTGGTTCCATCCGCGAGCACGAGCGGATCGAATTCGACGCGCAGCTGTCCATCGGTGCGGCCGCCGTGCGCGGGCCGTGCCAGCACGACCTTGCCACTGCCCTGCGTCCCTGCGGGTATGCCCACTCGATCGCCCGCCATGACGTTTGCGGACACCTTGAAAGCGAACTTGTCACCGACTTTGCTGTGCGCCGACGAAACGGTCTGCAGCATCTCGATCTTCACCAGCGTGCCGGCGCCGATGAGCATGTTGCGATCTTGTTCCGTGAGCGGCGCGTCTGCGTGGGTGATCGCGAACGAAGGCAGCGTGCAGAGGCACGCGCTAAGCGCTAAGCCCGAGAAGAAGGTGGCGATGCGGCGCGTGTTCATGTTCCTTGCTCCGTCTACCAAAAGCCGCCCCTGACTTTTGCTAACGTACGACGGCCCTTCGAGTGCTGCCTGCGCTCGTTCACCAAACCCTCAGTTTTCCGGCCTTTGGCAGCCTCCAGGTGAGGGCCGTCATTGAAGCCGGGCAGGCCGGTGCGTTAGTGTTGGGCCAGCGCCATGCAAAACACCGATCGTTTCAGAGCCGGTGATCGCTCTGTTGGGGGAGCCAGTGACGGTGGCGGCGCGGTCCTCTTCTATTCGCTGGGAGCCGCGCTCTTAGGCCTTTCTGCATTCATTCTCTGGTATTTTCCGCAACATTAGACCCCGCAACGCCGGGCACCGGTTCGCCGTCCAATATCGCGTTCGCCCACTCCTCGGGCTCGCCGGCCGCTGCCGCGCGGTCGGGTAAGCGCACGTAGCTCAAGCCTTCCTTACTCTCACGATACCACGAAGCGAAGATGTAGAGCTGATCGATTTCATGCTGCTTTGCGAAACAGCGCGGCGTCAAGTGCGGCAAGAAATTTTCGCGCAGCATCTTGCTCAGCAGCTCGCTCGCGCGCGCGCGTTCCGGCAGCCGGCGCGGCAAGCGGGCTTGCGCGGTCAGGCGCCCGCCGCAGAATAAGAAGCAGGCTTCTTCCGCCGGTTCGATGGCGGGCGCCATCACCACGGCGTGCAGACCCGTGATGGACTCCAAGGACGCGTGCCGGTTGCGCAAGCGCCGCAGTCTTTCCAAGCGCTGCTCTTCTCGATCGGCAAGCTCCGTTTTAGAGCGGGCCGCAGCCTCGTCGCGCCGCCGGGCCACTGTGAGCAATACCTCATCCGCGCGCCCCTCGATAAAAGCGAC
>DATGHT010000205.1:0-3809 GCA_035307865.1 Candidatus Eremiobacteraceae bacterium
CGCCCTTCATGAAGTCCGGCCAACGATTCGGCTTCTCGTAGATATCCCGCAATCGGCTGACGATGCCGGCCTGAGTCAGACGAGCTCCGACCCCCAACAGTTGCATCCAACGCACCGCGCGTGGATCGTTGCGCTCGCGCAAGCCGATGGCCACTTCGAGCGGGCCAGCCGGACGATAGGTACTCGCAGGCGGGTGCACGCCAACTCCGTATGAGCTCGGATCGTAGCCGCCGGTGGGAGCGCCGGCGGGGCCGACCGGCATTTCTGCCGGGTCGTAAAGAACGCGCCACGACCCCGGCGCTCGGGAAAGCTGTTGCACCGACTTCGCCAGGCCGCGCGGTGGCGGCCAGTTGTGCAACTGCGACGCGAAATTGGAGGGCAACCACAAGGCAAACACCGCGGCGAGCGGCGCGAGCGCTCCACCGATCAGTACGGGTGCCGGCAAGCGCTGCAAGCCGGCCGCGGCAAGGATGCACGCAAAGCACCAGCCAGGTGCTGCGAAATGAAAGAGTTCGCGAAACAGCGAGGCGACGTTCCAGCGTTCAAACGCGCCGGCGATGGGGGTTGCAAGCGGTCCGTTGAGCCCCGCAACCAGACCGACGCACAGGATCCACAGCCCAGCCAGCAGCCATGTCACGCCGGTTCGCCAGCGCCGCGCGCACCCGACGATCGCGAGCGCAGGTATCGACCACAGCAATAAGCGCGCAACGTCCCCGCCTGGCAGCGACGAAAACGCGCGCTCCGCGTACCCTGCGAAATATCCCAGCGCAAGGGGGGCTGCTGCAAGCGGCGAGGAGTTGTTGAGCTCCCAGTGCTGCAGGGTGTGAAGGGGCATGAGATACGCCGGTGTGTTCTCTGCAAAGACCGCCCATATCTCCGGCAGCAAGAGCAGCGATGCCGTCACCACAACACTCGACGCGCCAAGGACAAGCGTTTGAATTCGCAGACGCCGCGAACGAAGGGCGACGGCGATCAGGAGCGCGACGATCGCAAGCAGTGCGATTTGAACTTGAAGCGCTGCGAGTGCAGCCACCACTCCTGCGCTCAGCGCGCTGCCCTTGACTTGCGCGCTCTGTAAGATTGCCAGCGACCAGAAAAGCGGGCCCAACGACATGAGTTCGTAGACATGCCCGGCAACCAGGTTGGCGTACACCCCCGGGCCAAGCATGGCGCAGACGCCGACGATCGTAGCCACCGAAAGCGATGCGCCGAAGAAGCGGGTTGCACAAGCTGCGACACCGGTGCCGAGGGCGACCATAGCTGCCAAGAGAGTGAGTTTGAGCACCGTCGCCGGCCCGAGCAGCGCCGCCGTCGCGTGCCAGAACCAAAATATGGGGTGGTTCATGACGAAGGCGTTCGGAGATCCCATGCCCGCGGGACTCCACACGCCGGCATTGTAATGAACCGCATCGCGCAGCTGCTTTACGGTGAAAGGCCATGACCAATCGTGCAAATAGGCGGGCACACCGCTGTGAAAAAGAATAGAACGCAGCGCATATGCGGACGCTGCGACCGTAACACATAACGGCGCAGCGGTCCTCAATAATCGCATCGTGAACATCTTACTGTTGAGTTGGCGCCTTCCCTCGCACCAGCGCAGCGGCGGTGCGGAGGTGCTGACGCAGCGAGTTGCAGAGCATCTGGTCCAGTTCGGTCACAGCGTGTGTTGGGCTGGTGGCGGATCAGCTCCGCTTGCGAACACGCGCGGCGTGCGCTATGTGTCGCTCGGATCGCAGCTCGGCGCGGTCATGCGCGCGCGGAATTTCTATCGCCACTTGCGGCCTGCGCCCGACATCGTTGTCGAGCAGATCAATACGCTGCCCTTTTTTGCGAGCGCCTACGTGCGCGGGCCGGTGTTGACGTGGTTCAATCAGCTAGCGCGCTCGATCTGGTGGTACGAAGCACCGTTTCCCCTCAACGCGATCGGGTATGCTCTCGAACCGCTCTACTTGCGCTTCTACCGGCGAGCGGATGTCGTCACTATTTCAAAAAGCTCGGCCGACGATCTGCGTGCGCATGGAGTCGGCCGGCGCATCAGCGTCATTCCGATGGCGGTGGACGCATCACCGCTCGCGGTGCTTGCGCCGAAACCTTCCGGCCCCATCAGGCTGGCGTTCGTCGGCCGCATGGTCGCCTCGAAGCGTCCGGATGATGCGATTCGCGCGCTCGCGCTCGTGCGAAAACAGCGTGACGCTACGCTCGCCGTCATTGGCACCGGCGATGCAGCCTCATTGCGACGGGTACGCAGTACCGCTCGCCGTGAAGGCGTTGAGCGCTTCGTCACTTTTCATGGATTCGTCGATCCCGGCGAGCGGCAGCGCATCCTTGCGGAAAGTCACCTGCTCGTCGTTCCCTCGGCGAAGGAAGGTTGGGGATTGGTCGTGACCGAGGCGAACAGCGCGGGAACTCCGGCCGTTGCGTACGATGTCGAGGGCCTGCGCGACTCTGTCCTTGACGGCCAAACCGGCTGGATATGTAAGCCTACTGCGCTCGCGCTCGCTGACGCAGTCATTGCAGCTCTCGCGAATGATGTTGTTTACGAGCGCGTCCGTGCGCAGGCATGGAATGCAGCGAAAACGCTCACGTGGGATGCGACAGCGCGCGCCTTCGAGCGCGTAGTTTTCGCGTGCGTTTCAGCCGGCTCCGCGCTCGCCGGGGAGGATGGCGGTTTCGCGTCAAACCAAGGCCCGCAATAGCTGATGAATCGATCCGCACATCCTCTGAGAGTTGGTGTCGTTGGCCTCGGTGCGATGGGGCGCAACCATCTGCGCGTGTTGCGCTCGTTTCCCGATGTCAAGGTTGCAGTGCTCGTCGACCCCGACCCGGCGATTGCCGAAATCGCCGCGCAAGTGGGCTGTGCATACGCAGCCGATATCGACCAGGTCGATCTAAACGCTGCAGCCGACGCGATAATCGTCGCGGCGCCGACTCTCTCGCACGGCGCGCTTTGCAACGCTCTGCTGGACCGCGGCATCCCCATGCTGGTAGAAAAACCACTTGCGGTCAGCTATGCGGAGGCAGCCGCGCTCGCCGAGCGCGCGGCTCGGACGCAGACTCTGGTCGCTGTCGGCCACATCGAGCGACACAACCCCGTCGTCGCAGCGGCACGTGCGATGCTCGAGTCTGGAAGCATCGGCGAGATTGCGTGCATCTCTGCTCGCCGGCTCGGGCTTGCGCCTCCATCCCCGATCGGCATCAACAATGTCATCCTGGACATCGCGATCCACGACCTCGATATCATCTGCTGGCTCTACGAACGCCAACCGCAAGGATTGCTGGCGCGGGCAGGACGCGCATGGGACATCGGCTCGTATGATTTCGCGGACATCCTCATGGATTTCGGCGGCCCTACCGGCCATGTGCAAGCCAACTGGCTGACGCCCGTGCGCGTGCGAACGCTCTCCATCACCGGCATCGGCGGCTATGCCGAGCTTGACTACATCAATCAGCGCCTCGTCCTCTACCGCCACCATGCCTCGCCGGCCGGATCGAGCTTTGCAGAATTGCGTGCGCTTTCCAAGAGCATCGTACCCGAAGAGATCAAGGTGGCAGCGGCCGAGCCGTTGGAGCGCGAGCTACGAAATTTCGTCAACGCAGTGCGGGGTCTCGAAGAGGCAGCATGCAAGGCCCAGGATGGAGCGGCAGCGGTGCGGTTGGCCGAACTCGCCGTGCGCAGTTGTGGCCTGCCCTTCGAACCTTCGGCGCCTTTTGTCCGCGTCTCCTGAGAACGCGACGACCGCGCGCGCAACCGTGGCGAGCGAGCCGGAACGCCCGGAGAGCACTCGTACGGATGCTTTTGTCTTCACGTC
>DATGHT010000206.1:0-4262 GCA_035307865.1 Candidatus Eremiobacteraceae bacterium
ATCAGCGGCATGCTCGCGAACGTGCCGCAAGGTGACGCCGAGGCCTCGGCGCAGTGAACGGCATTGCGATCGTCACCGACTCGACCGCCGATCTGGGCACCCTCGCCGCGGGCTACGGTATCGAAGTCGTTCCGCTGACGATCGCGTTCGGCGCCGAACAATACCGTGATGGCATCGACCTCAGCATGGACGAATTCTACGCCAAGCTGCAACGCGATCCGCGCCCGCCCGTCACCGCGCAGCCACCGCCGGCAGCGTTTGCCGAGGTCTACCGCCGGCTGCTCGCACGGGGCGCCAGCGGTATCGTGTCGCTGCATCTTTCCTCGGCGCTTTCGGGGACCTACAACTCGGCAGTCGTGGCGGCCAGAGAAGTCGATGCGGAGCGCATCGCGGTCGTGGACACGCGCAGCGTTTCCCTGGGTTTGGGTCTGGTCGCCATCGGTGCCGCGGAAAACGCCCGGCGCGGCCTCGACCTTCAGGCCGTCGTCGAGCAAGCGCGGACCGAGGCTGCCAAGGTGGAGCTGTACGCCACGATCCCATCGTTGACGTATCTCGCGCGTGGCGGGCGAATCGGGCAGCTGCGCAGCATCGTGGGAAACGTGCTGAAGATCGTGCCGATCATCACGCTGCGCGAGGGTGCGGTCGCAGAATATGGCAAGGTCCGCACGTTTCCGCGGGCGGTGGATCAAGTGGTGGACATTACCATCGGAAAGATTCGGAGCAAAGGCACAGCGCGTTGCGCCGTGCTGCATGCAGCCGCCGCCGATCTGGCAAACAGCGTTGCGCAGCGCATCCGTGACGCGGTGCAGCCCACGCTCATGATCGTGAACAGCGTCGGCCCGACGGTCGGCACGCACGCCGGGCCGGGTGCGGTGGGAGCGATCTTCATCCAATGATGCAGCGCACCGCGGATTCGCCCCCGAACTGGTTGCAGCGCAGCGACGACGCAGGCCTCGGATGTTACGTCCACTTGCCATTTTGCGATCGCATCTGCCCCTACTGCGACTTCGCGGTCGTGCAGTACAACGAGCGCCGCGCCGAGCGCTATCTCGCGGCGCTGCTGACCGAGATCCGCGCGGCCGCGCCTGCACAGCGTCGCTTGCAGACGATCTACTTTGGAGGCGGCACGCCGTCGGCGCTGCAACCGGAGCATATCGCGGACATCGCGCAAGCGCTGTGGCGAAAATTTTCCACGGCGGCGGGAACGATCGAGTTCACGCTCGAGGCCAATCCCGCGCGCAACAGCGCTGCCTTGGCGCAGTGGCGTGCAAGCGGCGTCAACCGTCTCTCCCTCGGCGTGCAGTCATTCGACGACCGCGAATTGCACCGCTTGGGCCGAACGCATAGCGCCGCGCAAGCACGTGCGTTCCTCGAAGCCGCACGCGCCGCAGGCTTTGCCAACATCAGTGTGGATCTCATCGCGGGCGCGCCCGGTCAAGACCTCGCGAGCTTCGAGCACTCCTTGCGCCAAGCAGTGCGCTGCGGGGTGGAGCACGTGTCCGTATACGGTCTGACGATCGAAGCGGGAACGCCGTACGCGACCTGGCATCACAACGAGCCGGCGGCTTTTCCCGATGATGACGCGGTCGCCGGGCTGCTCGAGCTCGCACACGATGTGCTCACCGACGCCGGCTACGCGCACTACGAGCTTTCGAATTTCGCGCAACCCGGTTTCGAAGCGGCGCATAATTACGGCTACTGGCGCCAGCGTGACTGCACCGCCTTTGGAATGTCGGCGGCAGGCTATGAAGGCGGTATTCGTTACCGCAACGCCCGTGAATTCGAGACGTACTGCAACGCGGTTGAGAACGGCCTCAGCGCGCGTGCGGAGGTTGAAGCGCTCAGCCCGGGCGAGCGTTTGGGCGAAGCTGCAATGCTGGCTCTGCGCACCGCATCCGGTCTGGAATACGCGGATTTCAGCAGGCGCTTTGTCGTGGACGCACCGCGCGTGTTTCACACGGCGCTCAAAAAATGCATGACCGCAGGCTTGCTCGAAGGCGACGCGAACGGCGCCCGCTTGACGCGGCGCGGCCGCCTTTTGGCGAACTCGGTCTGTGCCGAGTTCCTCACACCGCAAATTATGACGACGGCATCATCGTGAACCTCATTTTGAGAATCATCTTCGCATCGCTGTTCGGCTTGCTCGGGCTGCTGATCGGCCGCGAGATCTCGCTTGCCATCCACTGGAACGTGGTGAGCGGCACGCCGGCGTACGACGCGCGTTTCATCGGGTTGCCCGTGCTGGGGACCCTGCTCGGGATCTCGGTATCGCCGTTCATGGCGAAATGGTTCGAGCGCTCGGTGAGTTCGATCGAGGAAAGCATTGCCCGGCGCAACCCCGCAGAAGCGCTGTCCGGCACGATCGGCCTCATCGTCGGCTTGATCGTCGCGTTCCTCGTGCGCGACATCTTCAACCCGTTTGCGCTGTTGCCGCACTACGGCCAGGTGATCTCCTTTATCTTGTACGCCCTCATCACGCTGTTCTTCGGTTATGCGGGCGTGCGCATGGGATTGCGCCAGCGGCTGAACTGGTGGTCGCGCGGCGCGGCCTACACGGGCGACGTGGCATCCAAGCTGCTCGATACGTCGGTGATCGTGGATGGCCGCGTCTTGGAAATCGTGCAGGCGGGCTTTTTGGATGGCAGACTGCTCGTACCGAAGTTCGTGTTGAAGGAGCTGCAGCTGATCGCAGATTCCGCCGATCCGGTGAAACGCAGCCGCGGCCGGCGTGGCCTGGAAGTACTGAACAAGCTGCGCGAGCTCTCGAAGAGCTTGGAGATCTCCGAGCTGGATGCTCCCGAACGCGACGTCGATGGAAAACTCGTCACCTTGGCGCGGACGCTCGGTGCGCAGATTCTGACAAATGATTACAACCTCAATCGCGTCGCGCGCGTGCAGGGCGTCACCGTGCTCAACATAAACGAGCTCGCAAACGCGCTGAAACCGGTCGTGCTGCCCGGTGAAGAAATGCTCGTCAACATCGTCAAGGACGGCAAAGAGCAGAACCAAGGCGTCGCATATTTGGATGACGGCACCATGATCGTGGTGGAGAACGGCCGGCGGCTCATCGGTGAGGAAGCCGACGTGCTCGTCACGTCCGTCTTGCAGACGGCCGCGGGCCGC
Source organism: Candidatus Eremiobacteraceae bacterium (assembly GCA_035307865.1). Taxonomy (GTDB): domain Bacteria; phylum Vulcanimicrobiota; class Vulcanimicrobiia; order Eremiobacterales; family Eremiobacteraceae; genus JALYZS01. The sequence continues at coordinate 3,124 of DATGHT010000206.1, forward strand.
ATGATCTTTGCGAAGCTGAAACGCTGAAGGATACGTCGACCATCGTTTGCGCGATTCTGGCCGCGGCCGGCCGGGGCGCTCGCATGGGCCAACCCAAACAACTCCTGCAGCTGGGCGGCCGTCCGCTGGCTGCGTGGTCGCTTGAGGTGTTGGCGCGCGCAGACAACGTCACGGCGATCGTCATCGCTTGTGAATCCGCCGACGTCGCCGCATTCGAGCAGCTGGCGCGCGACTTTGGCTGCGGCAAGGTCCGCGAGGTGGTCCCAGGCGGCGCGCGCCGTCAAGATTCCGTGTTCGCAGCGTTGCGACGGGTGCCCGCGGACGCAGGCATCATCGTCGTGCACGACGGCGCGCGACCATTCGCGGGCGTGGATGTTCTGCGTCAGGTAATTGAAAGTGCCGGCAAGAGCGGCGCTGCCATCGCAGCGGTTCCCGTAAAGGACACGATCAAAGAGGTCAATGAACACAACACCGTGATCCGGACTATTCCGCGCGAGCGCTTATGGGCGGCGCAGACGCCGCAGGCATTCGCGCGCGAGCTGCTGCTGGCGGCCCACGAGCAAGCCGAAGCTGCGGGTTTCGTCGGCACCGACGACGCCGAGATCGTCGAACGTTTCGCCGGCGTCATGCCGTCGGTCGTGCACAGCACGTACGAGAATCTCAAAATCACGACGCCCGAGGACATCATCGTCGCCGAACAGCTATTGTCCGCTCGCGCCGCGGGGGCTTCGCCGTGCGCGTAGGCTTTGGGTTTGATGCCCACCGCCTGGTCGCAGGCAGGCCCCTGATCCTGGCCGGCTGCCAGGTGGAGTTTCCAAAAGGATTGGAAGGCTTTTCGGACGGGGACGTCGCGGCGCACGCGATCATCGACGCCATTTTGGGCGCGGCCGCGCTCGGTGATTGCGGATCGTATTTTCCTGCGGGCCAAGCCGAATTCGAGGGAGCGCGCAGCATCGAATTGCTGCGCAAAGCGGCTGGGATCTTGAGCGAGGACGGCTATCGCATCGAGAACATCGACTGCACGATCGTAGCGGAGCAACCGGCGCTCGCGCCGTTCGTGGAGGAGATGCGACAGAACATCGTTGCGGCGACCGGGCTGCACTTGGAGCACTGCAGCGTAAAGGCCAAGCGCACCGAGG
>DATGHT010000207.1:0-8324 GCA_035307865.1 Candidatus Eremiobacteraceae bacterium
AGCGTGCGCGCGGCCTGCAACACGCTTGCGATCGTCAAACGGCCGAGCGCGCGCTCCCCATCAACGACGCGAGCGCTTTCAAAGCCGGAAAGCAACAGTTGGGAAAAGGCCGTCCGTAAGTCGGTGCCGGCGCCGATGCGCAGGCCTGCTTCCGCACCATCCGGCCCCGGCGGCGCGAGGGCGTCGCGCGCGCACAGCACGCTCATGCGCCGCACCAAATCGTTGCTGTTCACGAGCTCCGCCACAAAGGCGTCTGCCGGCGCAGCCAAGACGTTGAGCGGCTGGTCCGCCTGAATGAGCTTGCCGGCGCGCATGACGACGATGAAATCGGCAAGCCGCAGAGCCTCATCCACGTCGTGCGTCACGAACAGCACTGTTTTGCGCACGTGGCGCTGCAAGTCGGCAAGCTCCGACTGCAAGCGCGTGCGCTCGATTGCGTCCAGCGCTCCGAAGGGTTCGTCCATCAAAAGAATGCCAGGGTCGGCGGCGAGCGCGCGAGCCAACCCAACCCGCTGCTGCTGGCCACCCGAGAGCTCTGCCGGATAGCGCTCGCCGTAGTTAGCGGAAGGCAGCCGCACCAGTTCGAGCAGCTCGTTCACACGCTGCTGGATCCGCGAGGCTTCCCACCCGAGCAGTTGCGGTACCACCCCCACGTTCTCCGCCACCGTCATGTGCGGAAACAACCCGACCTGCTGGATGACGTAACCCATGCTGCGCCGCAGCGCGGTCGGTTCGACTTCCCGCGTGGCTCGGCCGTTGACAAAAATATCGCCCGCCGTCGGCTCTTGCAGGCGGTTGACCATTTTGAGCAGCGTCGTCTTGCCGCAACCCGAGGGGCCAACGATGACGGCAAAATCGCCCGCCGCGACCCCAAAACTCACGTCGTCCACCGCGCGCCCGCCGTGTTCGTACTGTTTGACGACGTGGCGGAACTCGATCGCGCGTTCCGGCACGCCTCAGCCGTTCGAAATCAGGCGGTTTGCGGAGAGGAAATCGCGCGCGACGTCGGCCGGTTCTTCATGCTTGCCGTCGACGCGCCAGTTCAAGTGACGCATCGTCGCGTCGGTGAGCAACGGCGCGAGCGGATTGAGGATTGATGGGATGGCCGGGTAGCGCTGCAGCGTCTCCAGCCTGACGACCGGCGCGACTTGGTATGGCGGAAAGAAATGTTTGTCGTCCGCGAGCACCACGAGATGATAAGCGTCGATCTGCCCGTCCGTTCCGAACGCGACGACGACGTCCACGTCGCCGTCGAGCAGCGCCCTATATTTCAGACCGATGTCGATCAGCTTGATGCTGGCAAAATGAAAGCCGCCGTAGGCACGCTGCAATCCGGGAAGACCGTCGGGCCGATCGGTGAATTCGGGCACCGCGCCCAAACGCAGCTGCGGTGCCAAGCGCGCACAGTCGGAGAGCGTTCGCACGTTGTAACGGCGCGACACCTCGGAGGTGGTCGCGAGCGCCTGGGTGTCGTTCATCGGAGCGGGTTCGAGCCAGCGAAGCGAAAAACGCCGCTCGTATTCGCGCTGGACGGCTGAAAAAACCGCGTTGCGATCGTGCAGCGGCGGCAGCTTGAGCTCGGTCAAAAGCGCCGTGCCGGTGTACTCGGGATACAGGTCGATGTCGCCGCGCAGCAGCGAGGCCATTGCTATTTGCGTACCCGCTAGGTTGAGCCGCCGCTCTGCGGTCAAACCGCCATGCTCCAACAAGCGAGCATACATCTCGCCGAGCAGCAGCTCTTCGGTGAAGTTCTTCGAGCCGACGCGCACGCTGCGCGGCGCGTTGTGAGCGCAACCCGCCGCTGCCGCGAACGCAAGGCAACCCATGGTCGCGAGGGCACGGGCGCGCGAAACGCGGCTAGGCATGCAAGGCACGCCGCCGCGCGCCTGCGAGGCGCGAAATGCCGGCGAGGAACGCCTCCGCGGCGAGCGCGAGCGTGGCCACGGCAATGCCGCCCAGCAGCAGCTGGCGCATATCATTGTTCGCGAGCCCGTCCAAGATGAAATTGCCAAGCCCGCCGCCCCCAATGAACGCGGCAAGCGTCGCGCTTGCAATCACCTCAACGGTTCCCGTGCGCATGCCGGCCATCACCACCGGAAATGCAAGCGGGGACTCGACGCGGCGCAAGAGTTGGGCGCGTCGCATCCCCATGCCAAGCCCCGCTTCCCGAATCGCCGGATCGATGCTGCGAAATGCGACGTCCGTGTTGATGAGAATGGGCGGGCAGGCCAAAATGATCAACGCGGTCAGCGCCGGACGGAAGCCGATGCCCTCGATCGGTAGGACAAGCGCGAGCACGGCCAAGCTCGGAACGACCCGCAGTGCGGTCACCACGCTCACGACAGCGCGGCCGGCTGGGTGGCGTGACGTCCAAATCCCGAGCGGTACGCCGATCAGCGCCGCGATCAGGACCGCGCTGACGCTCAGAGCGAGATGCGTGCGCGTGGCGAGCCATAGTTCGTGCTGTTGGCTTTGCGCATACGACCAGATGTGCTGCAGCAGCATAAAGCGCGTGGCGGCTTCTTCGCAGCATGCGGGCCCGACCTGCCGCTCGTTCCAGCCGCGACCCGCCGTTCGGCCAGGCTTGCTTTGAAGGCGGGACCATCCACCTCGCCAAGCATACGCCTGTGGAGCTCTACCTGCTGCGGCACGGGTTGGCATACGAACGCGATCCCAAGAAATTTCCCGACGATAAGCTGCGCCCGCTCACGATCGAAGGATTGGAAAAGATCCGCGAAATCGTGCGCGGCATGCTCAAGCTCGGGGTTGAATTCGATGCGATTTTCGACAGCGGGTACGCGCGTGCCCGGCAAACGGCCGAGGCGGTGACGGATGCGTATCGCATCGACAGCCGCGACATCCGCGAAGTGCCGGCGCTGGAACCGGACCACGACCCCGCCGAGATCATTCCCGTCCTCAACTCGGTAAAAGATGCGAAACGCATCCTCATGGTCGGGCACGAACCCCAGCTCGGCAAGCTGGTGCGCTACCTCACCTGTCGCGACAGCTTGACCGTCGATTTCAAGAAGGGCGCGCTCTGCCGCATCGACTTCGACGCAGTCAAAAAGGCGGCGGGAAAACTCATGTGGCTGCTACCGCCGAAAGTACTGCGCAAGATCCGCTAGTGGCGCGAACGCGCCAGTTCGTCGCGAACGCGCGCATCGCTGATTTCTTGAAACGCGAAATAGTAGCGGCCGACCGCGAACGGGACTTCGTGCGCAGCGATGAGGACGACCAGCTCGTCGTAATGACCGCGCAGATGTTCCAAGCTGTCCGCCGGTCCGACCGGCACCGCGCAGGTGAGGTGGGCCGCGCCGCGCCGGCGCGCCGACGCTAGCGCGCACAGCATGGTGGCCGACGTCGCGATGCCGTCGTCGACGACGATGACCGCGCGCCCGGACAGATCGAGCGATTCCGCGCCGCCGCGCAGTCGCTTGTCGAGGGCGTCCGCATCGCGTTTTGCTTTTGCGAAGAGCAGCTGCAGCAACGGCTGCGGGAAGGCGATCGCGTGCTGCGTGCTCACCGATTCACCGTCGGCGGACACTGCTCCGATCGCGAGTTCGGGCTGCAATGGATGACCGACTTTGCGAATGACGATCACGTCGAGCGGCGCTTGCAGCGCCTGGCTAACCGCGGCGGCCACCACGACGCCGCCACGCGCAATACCGAGGACGATCGGGTGGGGCGGTGCGCGCAGCGCACGGGCTAGCTGCAGCCCTGCCGCGTGACGATCGAAGAACGGCGAAGGCACGTCTTCGCCCGGCGTCTGACTATTCGCGCTCGGTCTCGCGCTCTGACTTGAACGCGCGAACTCCAAATTGCCGCCCGAACTTCTGCTCGACGACAAAATCGGAGATACTCGCCGCATCCCGCTCCGGCAATCCGACGAAGCGCAGCCCGTAACGTGCTTGATAACCTGCGCCGTCGTGCGCTGAGTAGACGACCCGCGCGCGGGCGTCGAAACGGTAGCCCAAGCCCAAACTCATCAGCACGCCGACCGTGTCTCCGGGTCGCAAGCGGACGTGCGTGCGGATGCACGCGCCCCCGGCGGAAATGTCTTCCAGAATCGCCGGCTGCTCCGCGGAATACGGGGTTGATAAGCGCACCGGCTCGCTGATCATCAGGCGCGGGTAAGCGCGCGGCTGCCGCGTCGCCCGTAAAACCACCTTGCGAAGGGAATCGAAAAGCGCCATTCCAGTTTCCTGACCGACCAACGGGTTAGTGCTTGCTACGCCACGGCTCAAGCCGTCCCTCTTAATATGATATACCCCAGAAGGTACGTGTCAAGGAAGCCGATAGTCGCGTCAGCCGAGTCAATCGTAACGTATTTCTAGTTCGTCCGAAGGCGTGAAGCCCATGCGGGTATAGACCGGCCGGCCCATCTTTGACGCGCGTAACCTGATCACGTCGCAGCCCTTCGCGCGCGCCCAGTCGATGCACGCTTGCGTCAAACGCGTGGCGAGCCCGCGGCGACGCCTTTCGGGAAGGACGTACACGCTCGTCACGTAGGCGATCGGGCGCAAGAATATCTCCGTGCGATGGTTGCTGCCGAAATACACGGATGCGAGCCCAATGGCGCGCGAATCGCTCTCCGCAAGAAAAATGGCTGCCCGCTCAACCTCCAGACGTGCGGCGAAAAACGAGACGAAGCGTTCACGCCAGCCGGGATAGTCCACGTCGGGATCGGTCCCGTTCAACTCGCGATTCATGAGCGCGCGCAGCAGCACGGCAGTTCCGAGTTCGTGCTTCGCAAGCGGGCGCAGGACAACGTCGGTGGTGGGCACTGAAGCGTGATTACCCTATGCGGCGGGGCAAGACCTCGCGTGGGGTGAGCATGCTGCCGTCTAACACGAACGCGCTGCTGCGCAGATTGCGCGCGGTTCGCTTGTAGCGGGCGATCGTGCTCGTGATGACCGAGTAGGAAGGCAGGGACGATCGCGAACTGCTCAAGCCTACGACCGAAAGGGTGATCTCGTTGTTCGGACGGCGCACGTCGACGGCGTCCATCAAGGGCAGCTCGCGCGACACGTGGAGCGCGGCGACCCGCCGTTCGAACTCGGCGATCATCGCGAGTCCCATCTGCTCGACGCGACCCTCACTGCACAACACGATGAAGTTCACTCCGCCCAAATGGCCGACGACCGAACTCTGTCCGTCGACCGACCGCGCCACCGACGTCATGGTTTCTGCCAGCGCATTGATCACTTCGTCGCCACGTCCAAAACCATAGCGCTCGTTGTAGTTCCGCAGATGGTTGATATCGACGTGCAGCAGCGCAAAGGGAGCGGCCGTTGCGACACGACGCTCGATCTCTTGCTGGATGAGCAGACGCCCCGGCAAGCCGGTGAGCGGGTTGGAGTACCGCGAGACGGATGCTTGGAACTCGGTCATCGTGTGCAGCAGATCGCGCACCGAAACGACGCCGGAGTAGGCTCCGTTTTCCAACACGACGACTTCATCGTACATCTCCGAGCGCCGCCGGTGCACGACTTTACGGGCCACGTCGTCGACCGAATCGTTGACGTCCACCGCGAGATACGAGTCGTCCATGACCAAACGCACCGGGCGCTTCGCGTAGATCGAATAGCCGAAGCGATGGGACAGGCGCTCATAGAGCTTCGTCCTGCTCACGAGTCCGATCGGCGCGCCCGATTCCGTGAGCACGACGCTGTCCAAGTCCGGATTGCGATCGAAGATCTCCATGACTTCCATCGTGTAGGCGGTCGGAGGCAGCGCGGGCGCACGGCGGGTGACCGTGCTGATCGTCATGCGCTTGGGCGCGGGCGCGGTGCGGCTCGCCGACGCGCGCTCGCGGATGAAGGCTGCGATTTCCGGCTTGGGTTCCGCGAACACCGCCGAGGGCCGTGCCAGCAAGAAGCCCTGTCCGTATTCCACGCCTATTTCAATGAGCGTCGCGAGCTCTTCGACGGTCTCGATGCCCTCGGCCAGGACCTTCGCGTCGATGCGGCGTGCGAAGATGATGATCGCGGAGACGAGCGCGTTCTTGGCGCGGTCCCTGTCGATGTCGCGCACGAGCGCCACGTCGAGTTTGATGTAGTGCGGACGCACTTCGGTGACCGCCCGTAAGGAGTTATGGCCGGCGCCGGCGTCGTCGATCGCGACTTTGAAGCCTTGCCGGCTGTAGTGCAACAGCGTGCGCTTGAACAAGTCGAAATCGTCGATGGCTTGCTTCTCGGTGATCTCGAGAACGATGCGCTCTTGCGCGAGCCGGTTTTGGCCGACGACGTCGCGCGACAGCGCTTCGTTACGCTCTTCGAAGACGCGCGGACTTATATTGAGGAAGAGGTAGCAGCCGGGTGGAATGCCGGAAGCATTTTCAATCGCTTTGAAACGGCAGATGCGTTCCAATTGTGCGGCGACCCCGCGTTGCGCGGCAGTCGAAAAAAGCGCATCGGCGCCCTCTAAGCGCGTGCCGATCGGTCCGCGCGAGAGCGCTTCGTAGCCGAGCACGCTGCCGTCCGAGAGTGACACGATCGGTTGGAACAGCGTGCGGATGCGGCCTTCTTTGAGCAGCCGATCGAAGTCGTCCGCCGCCGAGTCGGGAAGCTCGCCGGGCGTCTCCTCGGCCGCCACCGGCACGGGAATCGCGGGAGCCGCCACCGCCGCTTCCTCGTCTCCATCCGGACCTTGCGGCAATGGCGCTGAGTCGCCCGTGACAAAACCCAGCAGACGTCGGAAGCGCGTATTGATCTTTGAACTACTCAAATTGGTGCCTGCAACGGGGGAAAACAAAACTGCTCGAGATGGCCCGCCATCCAAGCGAATCATCGGTATTCCAGCGTCAGAAGTTGAGGGTCCGGGTGCTTTGGCCGCGGCCCGCCTGCCCGCCGAAAGGTCCGCTTGGGATGCAATCGAAGGTCGATGCTGCGGCCGGTGCAATCGGTCGCGACACATATGCAGCAACACTTTTCCCGCCTGACCGTGCCGCTGGTTCGCGACGGTGATACGTTGCGCGAAGCGAGCTGGGACGAAGCCCTGACTCGCGCGGCAGCCGGCTTTTCCGCCGCAGTCGATGCCGGGGGCCCCACGGCCTTCGGCATTTTCAGTTGCTCAAAAGCGACGAACGAGCTGAATTTCTTGGCGCAAAAATTCGCTCGCTCGATCATCGGCTGCAATAACGTCGACAGCTGTAACCGTACCTGACACGCACCCAGCGTCGCCGGTCTGGCGGCGGTTTTCGGTGCGGGCGGCGGCACGAACTCGTATCAGGAGGTCGAGGAGACCGACCTGATCATCCTGTGGGGATCGAATGCGCGCGAAACGCATCCTATCTTCTTTCATCACGTGCTCAAGGCCGTGCGGCGCGGGGCCCAGTTGTACGTCGTCGACCCGCGGCGCACCGGCAGCGCGCAATGGGCGCGCACGTGGTTGGGCGTCAACGTCGGAAGCGATATCGCACTGTCCAATGCTGTGGCGCACGTGATCCTCGCGGAGCAGCTCGAGAACCGACGTTTCATCGCACATTCCACGACCGGATTCGAGGCCTACCGCGACAGTGTCGAACGGTGGACGCCCGAACTCGCTGCGGAAGTCACAGGTTTGCCGGCCGACGTCATCCGGTCCGTCGCGCGCGCGTATGCGACAGCCCCGCGGGCGATCATCTGCTGGACGCTTGGCATCACCGAGCACCACAATGCGGTCGACAATGTCTTCGCGCTCATCAATTTGGCGCTGCTCACGGGTCACGTCGGACGCTACGGCAGCGGCTTGAATCCTTTGCGCGGGCAGAACAACGTACAGGGCGGCGGGGACATGGGCGCGATTCCGGATCGCCTGCCCGGCTTTCAAAGCGTCGCCGATGCAGCGCTGCGCGCAAAATTCGAGCAGGCGTGGGGCAACCGCATCCCGCCCACGCGCGGCTGGCGCCTCAATGAAATGTTCGAAGCCATGGAGCGCGGCGAGATGCGAGCGCTCTACGTGATCGGCGAGAATCCCATCGTCTCCGAAGCCGACCGGCGGCGGGCGGAGCACATTCTCTCGAACCTCGCTTGCCTGGTCGTGCAAGATCTCTCGCTGACGCAGACGGCGCAAATCGCCGACGTCGTGCTGCCCGCAGCGGCTGGCTGGTGCGAGTCCGAGGGAACGGTGACGAACAGCGAGCGCCGCGTGCAGCGCGTCCGCAAGATCATCGCCGCCCCGGGCGAAGCGCGCGACGATCTCGCGATCGTTTGCGACTTGGCGCGCCACATGGGCCACGAATGGGGCAACCCGAGCGCGGAAGAGGTTTGGAACGAGCTGCGCAGCTTGAGTCCGATGCACGCGGGCATGAGCTATGATAGCTCATGCCCGCGTGCATCGGACTC
>DATGHT010000208.1:0-2970 GCA_035307865.1 Candidatus Eremiobacteraceae bacterium
GCATCGTGATAGCGTTGCGGCAGCTTTTCCAATTGGCCGAGACGCGCAAAAAACCGGGCGGCCATGCGCAGGGGAACCGCGATCACGGGGATGCCGCAGCCGTCGACTCCGATGACAAGATCTTCGCGCCGCATGCCGAGCAGCTCGGCGCAGGCGTTCAAGATCGACACTTGGGCCGGGTTGCCAGGAGATAAATAGGTCTGCGGATCGGCGCCCAAGTGTACTGCCAGAGCCAAAATTCCCGCGTGTTTGCCGGAACAATTGTTATGGATGGCGCCGGGCAAGATGCCGGCCGCGCACAAAGCCTGCGCGCTGGGCTCGTGCGACGGCGCATGCGCGCCGCACCGCAGCGCAGCCTCATCGAGGCCGATCTTCTGCAACATGCTGCGCACGCCGGCAACGTGCATCGGTTCGCCGCCGTGCGAGCCGGCTGCCAGTGCGATTTCCTCATCGCTGAAGTGAAAGCGATCGGCAGCGCCGGCGGCCACGACGGCGGTGCAGATGAGCGGCTTGGCGCTCGAACGCAGATACACCGGTCGCTCGATGTCGCCGCGAGACTCGAGCACCGTGCCGTCGGCGCCGGCCAGCGCATAACATAAAAAATGCTGGCTTTCCACGAGATCGCCGCGCGTCACGACGACGGCAGCGCCGGGCCCGCAGTCAAATGCTTTTTTGTCCGTCAGCACGCCGCGCGTTTCTTCCAGGAGCCGCTTTGGACCCCCAAGAAAGACGTCGACGCGCAGCGTTACAGGACCGGCATCTTTTTTCTATGTCGTCGAACACTCCCATGAGCCCAGCCCAAGCAGCCGCCGGCTCAAGCTCCGACTTGCGTCCGCTGCCGCTGGGCGAATTGCTCGACCGCGCCTTTCACCTGTACTTCAAACACTTCGCGCTCTTCATCGCGCTGCTGGCAGTGGTGCTGGTACCCTACACCATCATGGGGTATTTTCAGAGCAAAGACGCACTGGACGCGATGCTGTCGCTCTTCACGCAAACGATGCACGCCCCGGGCGCGACGCAGCCCTCGCAGGCGGAGCTGGAAAAGCTCTCGCGCTTGAACGGCCTCAACGGCTGGTTCGGCGTGCAAATGGCTATCGTGTTCTTGCTGCTGCCGTTGGCAAACGCGGCCGTCGTCGTCGCCGTATCGCGCACCTATCTCGGCTTGAACGCAAGCTTCGCAGCCAGCTATCGGGCGGCCACCCAGCGCTGGTTTCCGATCCTCTTGTTGATCGTGCTGTGGGTTGTGATCGCCGGTCTCTCCTTTGCAGGACTGCTGGTGCTCGTCTTCATCGCAGCAGCAATCATGGGGGTGTTGGCGACGGCGCTGCACGGTTCCACGTTTATCGCGATCCTGACTGCGATCTTCTTGATCGTCCTCACCCTCGCGATGATCGCCTTGGCAGTGATGCTGTATTTGACGGTCGCGTTTTCGTTCGTCGCGATCGTGCTGGAACGGGTCGATCCGGTGCGGGCGTTTACGAGCGCTTTCAAGCGCGTCTTCGCCCCGCGTCAAACGGGGCGCTCGGTGTTGCTCGCGCTCTCGCTGTTCGCGATCCAGCTCGGTTTCACGTTCATGGGGTACGCGGTGGGCGGGTTACTCGCATACTTTCTCAAGTCGGCGGCGCTGTATTTTGTGGCTGCCAGCCTCATTCAACTCTTGTATGCTCCGTTTGCGCTGCTTGCGATCGCGGTCTTCTACTACGACGTGCGCATCAGGCACGAGGGCTTCGATTTGCAGTTGCTCGCAGAACAAATGGCTAGCCCAGCGACCCTGCCCAGCGCGCCCGCATGATCGTTCCCAGATCTGCGATCGCGGCCGTGCTGCTCTGCAGCGCGCTCATTGGTTCGTGGCAGTTTCGCGGCCAGGCTAACGTTAGCGACCAGCTGGTTCGTTATGACAGCTTAGTCCGCTCGGCAAGCTCGCGTCTGGCGACGGTCGCAGCGCAGCTGCGCCACTCACCCAAGCGCCCGGTTGCGATTCCCGAGGTGCACATCCCACCCGTGCCCTCGAGTGGAGCGCCCATTTTTTCGCCTTCGCTGGACGATTGGTTGCAATCGAACCTCGCCTCCATCCGTAAGATCAAATCCAATCGCGTGCGCGCCACGCAACTCGCCGTCTTGGCCTCTTCGTTACGACAGGTCGCTCGCCAGCCGGTGGCGCTCGCGGCGCCCCCGTTGGAACCGGCCGCACAAGCCCGCACGATTCTCGCGGGTAACCAATATCGCGTGCCGGGTGGGGGAACCGCGCCCGAACCGCAGCCGACCTGGTGGCAACGCATCCTCAACTGGATGGGCCGGCTGCTGTACGAGATCTTCGGACGCATTTTCGAGCGGGCCGCCGCGGTCCCGCTCATCGGCCGCGTGCTCGCCGTAGCCCTCTTGCTGGGTTTGCTCGCTGCGATCGGATATGCAGCGTACGTGCTCGTGCTGCGCGTCCGCCGCCGTCCAGGCAGCGGCGCCGGCGGCCTCGGGGAAACCCTGACGCCAACCGCAGATCCCGAATCGGCGTACGCGCGGGGATTGGCGGCCGCGAACGCCGGCCGCTACGCTGAAGCGATCGCGCTGCTTTTTCAAGCGAGCCTCGCATACTTTCACAGCGCCGGCACGCTCGAATATGATCCGGCGCGCACCGCGGGCGAGTACCGCCGTCTGGTGCGGCACCGGATCGCGCCGGCAAGCCCTTATTTCGAAACCCTTGCGACGGCTTTTACCTTCGTCGCGTACGCGCAAGGCGAGCCATCCGCTCGCGATTGGTCTGCCGCACAAGCAGCCTTTCTCGCTCTCCGCCCGCTGGTCGTGCCGTGAAAGGCATTGCGCGCATCTCGACGGAGATCTGGATCGCATTCGCCGCGTTCCTGTGCTTTGCGATCATCGCATTCTTGGACTACAGCAACCAACAGCGCGCCGTCGAGCGCTTCGACACGTTCTCCAGCTACGACTATCAGCCGGGCGGCTACCATGCCTGGTACG
>DATGHT010000209.1:0-2827 GCA_035307865.1 Candidatus Eremiobacteraceae bacterium
GTTCGCCTGACCCATCCTGTAATCCATACTTAGCGCTCGCGTGCATCATCAAGTCAGGACTCGACGGTGTGCGACGTCAACTCGTTCCCGGGGACCCAATCGAATTGACCGCCACTGGTTTGAGCGACGACGAACGGTCGCAACTCGGCATCGAACAGCTGCCAAAGTCACTGCACGAAGCAGTAACCGCGCTGGATAACGACAGCGTGGTGCAGGCCGCTCTTGGAGATCACAGCTACCACCGCTTGCGGGAAGCGAAGCTGGCCGAATGGGAAGCCTATCGTACTCAGGTGCATCCCTGGGAAATCGAGGCCTACCTGTCGCTCTAAAAAAGCACTGCGCCGCGCGGTCAGGCGGGGACGCGAATAGCGGCGCGCAAGCGTGCGCTTTCGACGGCAATGCCGGCGAGCTGCGCAAACACCTCGATCGTGCGGATGGTCTCGTCGCTCGGGATATGCCTGTCCTTGGGATCGTCTGGCGATAGCACACCGATCAGCATGCCCGCGGAGTCGAAGATCGGGAAGAGCAACAGATCGTTCTCGTGCCAGTCGCCGGGCTGAATGCGTGGCAAGTTCAGACGATCTGGATGGCGGGTAACACCGCCTTCGTGATGCAGCTCCATCGGCACATAATAAAAAGTATCGCGCACGCGGGTCGCCGGGGTCATGTCCCTGCGCACCTCGTCGCCCGACATCTCCACGCCTTCGACGTCTGAGCTATAACCAACCGCCGCATGACGGATGTACACCTCGCGATTCGGGTCGCGCAGCAAGATGGTGCCGGCAGAAAATCCGAATGTATCAACTGCGACTTTGAGGATGCGCCGCAGCATGGTCTTGAGGTCGCGTTCGCGGAAAATGGCGGCGGTCAACTCGAGGATGCGCGCCAAGCGGCCGGCCTGCAACCGCCGCTCTTCTGCCAATGCCTCCACGTTGGCGTACAGCCGCCGGATTTCAGCGTTCTGCTCGCTCAAGGTGTTGGCACGGCTCTTTTCGCTGGTCACGATGTGAACGTTCTCGATGGCTGCCGCGGCGAGCCGGGCGAAGAGCGCGATGTTATCCAGTGTTTCCGCCGAGGGGGTGCGTCCATCCACCGGCGCGTCGGGCACCAGCATGCCGATGACTTCGCCGGTCGAGCTCAGCAGCGTGAAAATCAAACAGTCTGCCTCATGCCAAGCGCTGGGATCCATGCGTCGCTGGTTGACGTGGTCGGCGCGATAGCACATTTCGGGATCGGTGTACCACGTCTGACGCTCGGCGGGCGCGTAATACACCGACGGCCGGACCGCAAAACGCTTGTCGAGCTTCAACTCGGCTAACGCGAACGGCACCTGTCGTTTACGCAGCAGCGCATCCGCCTGCGGCGGATAGCCGCGCAGCGCGCGATAAACGTACGCCTCGCGCTCACGTTCGCCGACCAAGATCGCACCCGCACGAAATCCAAAGGACTGCATGGTCACGTCGAGCATGCGATCCAACAATGCTTCGAGTTGACGCTCACGCAGCAAGCTCACGGCAAGTTCGGTGACTTTTTTGATCGTGGCTGCTTGCGAATCCGCATGGACGCGCATCTCGGCCTCGAGCGCCGCTGCCTTTTCGAGCTTCTCGCGCTGGACCGCCAGCGCTTCGCTCCGCAGCGATGCGCTGCGCACGAGCAAGCGCACTGCCAAAACACACAGCCAGGTCAAACTCAGATCGAACAGCAGACGGCTCGGAAATGATTCTGGGGCAGCTTCCGGTGGACGCAGTACATAGGACAGCACCAGCAACGCCGATGTGAGCGCCGCCACACTTGCCGCGCCTGCGAGCCGCTCTCGCACGCCCGCCCACAGTATCAGCACCAGCATGGAGATCCACACGTCTGGCAGCAACGGCATGTAGAGGAAAACAACGACGGCCAGCTCGGCCGAGTCCAACGCAAGCAGAATGCGGCCCGACCAGCGGACCTGCCACACCTCGGTCGCGCGCCGCACGAAGTACGCCGCCAACAGCCCCTGCACGAGCCAGGCGATGACGAACGCGCCCTGCAGCCAGCGCGGGTACGGCCAGGGCAGCGCGACGAACAAGACGGCGCCCACACCGACCGACAGCAGCCGCGATTTTAGGACACTGCTCTCGAGCCAGCGCGCCTCGTCAACCGGCGTACGAAAAATGCCTTCTGTCATCATATTGAATGGAAAGGGCAATCCCTAAAGGTTGCCTGTTTCATTATCGGCAGAACGCCCGAACGACGTTTGAACTAGGGCCGTTCCGTTTTCAAGTGCGGGGCACGCCCGCTTTTGTCAATGGACCGTTCACGCGCCATCAAAACCGACGCTCACCGACCCATCTGCACTCACGATCGTGGGCACGCGCAAGCCACCTGAAAGCTTGCGCATCGCCTCACGCGCGACCAGGTCGCGCTGGACGTCGATCTGCTTGAAGGCTACCTTGCGCGCGCGAAAATCTTCCATCGCAGCTGCGCAGTACGGACAGCCAGGTTTGGTATAGATGATCGTCTCACTCATGTGCTTTGCTTTCGCCGACAGGGAACGCGAGCGCGAGCGTTGCACCTCGCGACATCTTTAGTCCCTGTATGGAGAGTGTGCGATGCAGCTTGTTTCCACGCCCGATGCGCCCAAACCCGTTGCCGCGTATAGCCAGGCAGTGGTGAGCAATGGAGTGGTGTATTGTTCGGGTCAAGTCGGCTTGGATCCGCAGAGCAATGCACTCGCAGACGGGCTCGCAGCGCAGGCTGAACAGGTCTTCAAAAATATCGGCGCGGTGCTGCACGCCGCGGGCACACATCCAGGCAACGTCGTCAAAGTGAATATTTTTCTCGGTGATCT
>DATGHT010000210.1:0-2811 GCA_035307865.1 Candidatus Eremiobacteraceae bacterium
TTATAATAGCGCTGGAGGGGTCAAACGCGGCCAAAAAGAAACTACCCCGCCAAAAGGAAGCGTGAAACATGACGTACTCGACTAAGCTCGTCTGCCCTATCCAGCGCACCATCGCGATGATCGCGGATAAGTGGAAGGTCATCGTGATCGCAAACCTGGGTGATGGAACGAAGCGCTTTCGCGAGCTGCAGCGCGCCATGGAAGGCGTGACGCCGAAGGTCCTGACGCGCCAGCTGCGCGATCTGGAACATGATGGCCTGGTCAGCCGTAAGGCCTATGCGGAGATTCCGCCGCGGGTCGAGTATTCGTTGACGCCGCTCGGGCGCAGCCTATTGCCGATTCTACAGCAGCTGCACAATTGGGCGGTTGCAAATTCTGAGACGCTGCTGCTGCGGCAAGCGGAAGAAGGCGAACAAAAACCGCAAGAGCCCGCGGCGATGCAGCGCACGGCCTAGACCCGCTTTCGCAGAACGAGTCGCTCCAAGCGGCGCACGAAGCGCATGAGCCGGTGCTCGCGCGGCACCAGCGGCTCGGTGAGAATCACCCGCAGCCCGAACAGTTTCGCTCCCAGCACGTCCGTGAAGAACTGATCCCCGATCACGATCGTTTGATCGCGCGGCGTTCGTAGCAGGGCCAAGGCTTTGCCAAATCCCATCGGCAACGGCTTGGCGGCCTTGTGCACGAACGAGATCCGCAAGTGCGTCGCGATGCGTTCTACCCAGGCATGCACGTTGTTGGAGACGACAACGAGACGCAGACCTTGCGCGATGGCGGCTCGCACCCAGGCCGTCACCTCGGGCGCGGGGTGCTGTTCGCGGTAGCCGACGAGCGTGTTGTCGAGATCGATGATAACGCCGCGCACGCCTTCGGCATAGAGTTCGGCGATCGGAATCTCCGAGACGCGCGTGGCGTAGCGGTCGGGCCGCCAAGGCATCGGTCAAAAAACCCCGGGCTTACGGCTGCGGCGCATAAATCGCAATGGCGCGCGGTACGATGCGGAAGGTTGCGGGAGTATGCGTCGTTATCTCACCGTCGGTATCAACGGCGAGCGGCCGTTTCGTACGCACTTCAAATTCACAGCCCTGCAGCACGCGCACGACCGCGCTGTCGACGTAACTGCCGCGGACAGCGTCGGGCAACGCCTTGATGATCTCCCATGGTTGGTCGATTTCAAGGCTGTACAGGTCCAAGCGATTGTCGTCGATCTGCGCGTCGGTGTTGCGGATGACCCCGCCGAAGTTCTGGCCATTGCCCACCATGAGGTGGGCCGTGACCACATCCCTAGTCACCCCGTCGCAGGTGATCGAGGCCTCGAACGGACGCGCTGACTGTAACACGCGCAAGCCCGACGCCGCCACTGCCAGCACGCCGAAGACCCCTTTGTCGCCGCTCGTCAAATGGCGCGCCATGCGCTTGCTCAAGCCGCAGCCCGCTTCATTGAAGAAGTATTTTCCGTTGACCCAGCCCACGTCGATCGTGCGCGTGTGACCGGCCGCGATGACAGCGCACGCCTCCGGCAATGCAACCGAAATGCCGAGGGTTTTCGCCAAATCGTTCGCGGTGCCCAGCGGCAAGATCCCCAGAGGCAGCTTCGTGTCGACGAGACCTTCCACGGCGCTGTTGAGCGTGCCGTCGCCGCCGCCCATGATCACGAGGTCAACGTCGTTGCGGTAACTGCGGATCAAGTCGGGAGTCTCCTGCGGCGAACGCGTCGGCTCCTCGACGATCGTAAAACCGCGGTCCTGCAAGATGCCGGCGGCCTCGTCTATTTTTTGTGCGCCACGCCGCGCCTTGCGATTGACGCAAAACAGCGCCCGGCGTCCTGAAGGTGCCATGTATGCTTCTTACCCATTTCGCGACGCGGCTAACGAGGCTTTGCGCGGCGAGCTTCGAATCGCGGCTGCATAGTGCAGCGCAAGAGCCGGTTCCGCTTTCTGCGGCCGATCAAAGTCATCTTCCGCGATCTCGACGGCATGCGCCACGTGAACCATGCGGTCTACTTGACCTATTGCGAAGCTGCCCGGAACGAGTACTGGATGCAAGTCACCGGCATCGCAAACGTCGAGGAATACGACTTCGTGCTCGCTGAGATCACGGCGCACTACCATGCGGCCGCAAAGCTCGGTGACGAGCTCCTGGTGGGTTGCCGCGTCACCGAATTGCGCAACTCGAGTTTTCTCATGGAACACGAGATCACGAACGTGCGCACCGGTCAACTCGTGGCTGAAGTACGTACCGTGCAGGTCATGTACGACTACCAAACAGAGAAATCGATGCCGATCTCCGACCAGCGCCGCAAGCAAATCGAAAAATTCGAAGGCCGCAAACTGACGGTCGACAGCATCAAGCGCGCAACGCGTTCAGGATCTTAAACGCGCAAGTTCACGCCGCGCTTGGTCAAGATGAAAGCGATCGTCAGGGAGATCGCTGCTAGGATCGTGACGACTGCGGCATCTGCGAGCAAATTCACGTCCACAGCGCTCGTATACGAGTAGCGAAAACCGTCGATCATGTACAGCATCGGATTGAACAGCGACACGCGCTGGAAAAATTCCGGTAACAGCTTGATGCTGGAGAAAACGCCGCCGATATAGGTGAGCGGCGTGATGAGGAAGGTCGTAAAAATCGCCAGGTTGTCCCAGGTCTTGCCCAGCAGCCCAGCGATCATGCCCACCGACGAGAACAGCAGCGCCGTGACGCACATGAAGTAGACGTAGACATACGGGTGGTGCGGGCCCGCGTGCACGAGCACCAAGCCCAGCAACATCACGAGGTTACCGATGACGATGCCACGCAGCACGCTGCCGCTCA
>DATGHT010000211.1:0-6993 GCA_035307865.1 Candidatus Eremiobacteraceae bacterium
CGAAACCCACCGTGGCGTTCGACGAACCAGCGGCGGCCGCACGAGATTTCGCGTCCGAGACTGCTGCGAGTCCAGCGCCGGCGGCGCCCGCGGCGCCGCCACCACAATCGGCTGCTTCCGCAGAAGCCCGCAGCGCTCCAGCCGCTGCAGCATTGCCGCCGGGCCTTGCCGCCTACACCCGTCGCAAAGGCGATGGCCTTCTGACGGCGGGCGATTATCGGGGTGCCGCCGTGTGTTTCGAGCGCTTGCTCAAAGCCGGATTCGAACCTGACGTTGCACTGCCGCTGCTGGAATGCTACGTGCAGCTCGGCCGTCTTGAGGAAGCTGCCGCTTTGGCCATGCAACTTGCCGACCATCAAGCCGCTGCCGGTGACCTCGACAAAGCGGTGGAGACGCTTTCAAGAGTCTTGGAGCACAAGCAAGATCTTCTTATCGAGCAACGCCGTTCGGAGTTGCTCGCCGCCGCGCAAGGCTGAACGAAAAGCTGACTTCTTAGAGCGAGAAGGTGTAGATCAGCCGGTAGGTCTCGGTGGCTGGTTTGCCGTTGATCTTGGGAGGCTCGAAGCCGCTTGCGCGTGCCGCCTGCAGCGCCGCAGAGTCAAGCAAACGATTGCCGGTCGATTGGTCGATGCGCGCGGACAGCACGTTGCCGTTCGGACCGATCGTCGCCAGGACGACCGCCGTACCCGAAGCGTTTTGCGCCTTCGCTACTTCCGGATAGTCTGGATGGACCTCGCGGGTGAAGCGCGCGTCCACGACGATTTCCGGCGCGTACAGGGGCGTTGCTTCCGAGATCGGCACTTGGGGCGGTCCAGCCGCGGCGACTTGGGCCGGCGTCGGGGTCGGTGTGGCAGGCGCGGGCGCCGGCGCAGCGGTGGCCGGGGTCATCGTCTGGCTAACGGGGTTGCTGTTCGTGACGCTCGCGAAGTTGAGATCCGACGATGTCTGTCCGGACGCAGCCAGCCGCTTCGCATGGGCAGCCACGGCCAGCGCATGAGCGCGCCGAAGATGCGCGAGATGTTCGGCCGCCAGCGCATCGGCCGCTTTTGCAGCCGCGGTTTTTGCGGCCGGCGTCGCGCCTGCGGCCGTCGGCGTCGCGGCCGGCGTGGGCAGTGGCGTGGGCGTTTCACGGGCTGCGCGGATCGCGATGCGGATGTCTTTGACTTGTGACGGAAAGTGTTTCGCGAGCTGATGCACGGTATTGCTGACGTTGGCGGGATGCAGCGCGGTGTACGCAAGCGCGGGCAGAATGATCGCGGCCGCCGCCACGCTCAAGATGAGACCGAGGCGGCTCTTAGGTTGCTGCTCACCGGTGGTGACGACTTTGCGGCGTAGCCGCAGATCCTGATTTGGCACGTTTGCTCCCCGCACTTACAAGAGGTGTGTTTGCTCGATTATTAATATCGTCGCAGGGATGAAGCGTACTTAGAATAACCCAAACGCCGCGTGAGCGGCGTCACAATTCGCTGGGCAGCCGCGTTGCGAGCGCGCGCAAGAAGGCGACGCCGCTGATCAATGCATTTTCGTTGAGGCGAAATTCCGGCGAGTGCAACATCGCGGGCTCGCTCACGTCGGCAAAACCGACGCCTAGGCGCGCCATGCAGCCGGGTACGGCCTGCGCGAAATAGGCGAAGTCCTCGGCACCCATGGAGGGCACAGTGAGTTCAATCACGCCCGGAATGGCCGCGGTCGAGCGCGCGATCGTTCGCACGGCAGCGGTAAGCGCCGGGTCGTTGATCACCGCGGGATAGCCGCGTTCGACGTTCACCTCGCAGCGGACACCGTGCGCCGCGCAGATGCCGCTGACGATGCGTTCGATACGCTGCGGGATGCTCTCCCGAACGCTCTCGTTGAGACAGCGAATCGTTCCACCGAGCTCGGCGCGATCGGCGATGATGTTGCGCCGGTACCCCGCCTGCAACACGCCGATCGAGATCACGACGCTTTCGAGCGGGTCGATTTCGCGGCTGCGGATGCGTTGCAGCGCGCTCACGATCTCAGCGGCAACGGGAATGACATCGAGTGCGATGTGCGGATGTGCGCCATGACCGCCGCGGCCGAACACCCGAACGTTGAAATCGTCAGCGGAAGCGTTCATCGGACCGGAGCGCACGCCGACGACGCCTGCCGGGAGCAACGGCGTCACGTGCAACATGGCGGCCGCAGCGACGTCGGGATTTTGCAAGGCACCCGCCTCGATCATCGGCTTGGCGCCGCCGGGGCCCTCCTCGGCGGGTTGAAACAAGAACTTCACGGCGCCGCGCAGCGAGGCACGCTCTTGCGCGACCAGCGTGGCCGCGCCCAGCAGCATCGCGGTGTGCGCGTCGTGCCCGCAAGCGTGCATGACGTTGGGGATGAGCGACGCGAATGGTTCGCCGCTGCGCTCCTGCAGCGGAAGCGCGTCCATGTCGGCGCGCAGCGCCACCGTTTTTCCCGGCAGCGCACCCTGCACCAGGCCGATGATGCCGGTCCCGGCGACGCGCTGCGTTGCGATTCCGGCTTTTTCTAATTCGGACTCGACCAGCTCGCTCGTGCGCTGCTCGTTGAATCCAAGTTCGGGCTGGCGATGGATCTCGCGGCGCCAGCCGATTACCCGCTCGGCGACGGCCGCGAGCGGGTCGCTCATGCAATCAGCGCTTGCGCTGATGCCCGGCCTTCCGCCATGAGCTTCTCGATATCGCCGGCTTTTTTCGGAGCCTTCGCGGTGAGGATCTCGCAGCCGTCTTTGGTGATGAGCGCATCGTCCTCAATGCGCACGCTGATGCCGCGGAATCGTTCCGCGACGTCCGGCTCGTTCGGAATGTACAAGCCGGGTTCGATCGTCACCATCATGCCGGGTTCCAGCGGCCGCCACTGTCCGTTGACGCGATAGGAGCCCACGTCGTGGGTATCCATGCCCAGCCAGTGGCCGATACGATGCACCGTGAAACGCTTGTGGGTTTGTTTTTCGATGTGTTCGTCGACGCTGCCGCTGAGCAATCCCAGCTCGAGCAAACCCTCGACCAGCACCTTGGCCGCGCCGTCATTGACGTCGACGTTGAACGTGTTGCCGGGCCGCGCGAGTTCAATAGCGCGCTGCTGCGCCGCGAGCACGACCTCGTATACCGCGCGTTGTTCTGCGCTGAATTTCCCGCTGATGGGCCACGTGCGCGTGACGTCACCGCAGTAGTAGTCGACCTCCGCACCCGCATCGACCAGCACGAGCGAGCCGTTGGGGATCAAATCGCGATTCGTGCTGTAATGGATGACGCCTAAGTTCGCGCCGCTCGCCACGATGGTGGAGAACGCCGGCGATTGTGCGCCATTGACGGCGAACGTGTACTCCACGATGGCCTCGACTTCGTATTCGTGCATGCCGGGCCGCGCGTAGCGCATCGCGGCGGCGTGACCCGCCGCGGTGACCTCGCAGGTACGCCGCATCGCCGCGATGTCGAAGGACGATTTCTTGAGACGCATTTCGTGGATGAGCGGCGTCGGATCGTTGATGGCGGTCGGACCGCCGTCGGTGCGAACGCGCGCATCGCGATACTGTTGCAGCCGCGCGATGATCTCAGCGTCGAATTTGGGGTTTTCGCCGAGCTCGTAGTACAGCTGGTCGGCCGTTTCCAGGAACTCGCCAAGATGTTGGGAGAGTTCGTCGATGGGATAGATCGCGTCGACCTGCGTCGTGCGCTGGGCGCCCTCCAGGCCGGCGCGCAGCCCGTTCCATTGCTCTTTGTCTTTCTCTTTGGTGCGCACGAACAGCGCGGACTTCACCTCGCGATGATTGGGCGCCAGCACGAGCACGCTCTGCGGCTCGTCGAAGCCGGTGAGATAGAAGAAGTCGCTGTTCTGACGATAGTCGTACTCGGAGTCATTCGTGCGGATGCGTTCCGGAGCGGCGAGCAGAATCGCGACCCCCGAACCCATCCGGCTTGCAAATTCTCGACGGCGGCGCGCGAACTCATTCATAGTCGTTAATCATTGCGCTCCTGACGCAGGTATTGAACGGTGTTGCGAATGTGCTGGCTGTCGCCCGCATCGGGCGAGCGGCGCAAGTATGCTTCCAGGTCTTCGATCGCGCGATCGTAGCGGCGCAGCCGCGCGAACAGGATGCCGCGGTCGCGCAGTTCGGTGGCGTCGTTTGGATCGACCGCCATGCGCAGCTGGATGGCAGCCAACGCGGCGGGATAATTCTTGGCCTGCGAGAGCGAGTTTTTCAGATTCAGCAACACGCGCTTGACGATCGCACAGTGCGTCACGGGAGCGAGAAATTCATCTCGCCACGTGAGCCTGCCGTGATACACGCGATCGAACAGCGCGACGCACTGCGCGACGTCGAGAATGAAACCGCCGTTGTAGGCGTCGATGTAGAGACGGCTGGTCTCGTCGGGGAACTGCACGACGAAGTGTCCGGGAAGCCCAACGCCCTGCAACGGAAGTCCTAGCCGCCGGCTGACCTCCATCAGCACGATCGACAGCGTGATGGGAATGCCGACGCGGCGTTCGATGACCGCGGCGAGCAAGCTGTTCTCAGGCTGATCGTAAGCATTCGCATTGCCGCTGAAGCGGCCGACCTCGAACAACGTCTTCAGCACCGCTGCGATGATCGCATATGAACCGGAATTCCCAGCGGTGGCCGTTGCACGCGCGGCGAAGGCATCCAACTGCGCCAGATAACGCTCGACGTTCACCGATGGATCGAACACCGCTGAAATCAGCAGGCATGCCCGGTCAAGCGGTACTTCGGTCGCCGTATCGTCGCATTCGGCGATCAGCTGTGTGAATTGGGTGCTGGCATCGCGCGGGGTCATAGGGCAAAAACTTCTTGCAAAAGTCCCATGACACCTCGACGAAGGAGCGCAGGGGTTGGCGCAATCCCAAGACAACGGCCCAGAAGCATGCAACGACGGACGGTTATAGCCGCCCGCAATGAATGGTAAATAAATGCGCGTGATTTCCGGTGATGGGCCGGGCGAAGATCGAGATAATTTCGAAGCCAGCCTGTTACGGCTGGCTGCGCGGGCGAATCATGCTCCGGACGAACAGCGGGTCTTGCAAACCGTCGTGGAAGGCATTGAAGACGCACTCGACGTCACCTGCGTCGCCGTCGGTTTGTCGTCACCGGCTGGTACGCTCAAAGCGGTCGCATACGGTGATGCGCAAGCAGACTTTGCCGCCACCCTCAATGCCCGCGACGTGCCGCTGGCAGCAGATGCGCTCGTTGCGGCCGCGATTTTGGGAGCGACCTGGAGCGTGCAGCGAGACGCGGCGTCACACGAACGGCTCGAACTGCTGCGCCTGCATCCGGAGGCTGAAACATTTTCGACCGCAGCCGCGGTGCCGCTGATCGCGTCGAACGGCACGATCGGTGCCATCGTGATGTTCGCGCAACGCGATACCGCTTTTTCGACGCGACACATGGACGCGCTCATGGCGCTGGCGCGCTTGGTCGCCGAGAATATCGGTCAGCGCGAGCGCAGCCGGCTGGCCGAAGCCGACTACACCCAGCTCAACGCGCTCTTGAACGAAGTTCGCTTGCTCGGCGAAGACTTGAACGAACAGGCAGTCCTGGAGAAGATCGCGAGCTACTGCCAGCGCGTGTGCAACGCGAGCTCCGCGTTGGTGTGGCGCATACAAGGCAACATCTTCGTTCCCGTCGCAGGCAGCGGCGACGTCGGAGACTTTCCGCAGAAATACACCGCGAACGCCGACGCGAACATGGCGATCGGCCAAGGTTCGCTGGGGCGCGCGGCTCGCAGCGCGCAAATCGTCTACGTGAAAGATGCCTGGAGCGACAAGAGCTTTCGGCCCTGGCTGGAACTCGCACGGGAACACTCGGTCCGCTCGGTGCTAGCGCTGCCGCTCTTGACCGATACGCGCACGATGGTCTTAGAGCTGTATGCCGGCGAGGTCGACGCTTTCAGTGAAGCTGCCCTCGATCGCCTCGCTCTTTTCTTGCCGCATGCACGAGCGGCGTTGCGCAACGCCGTCCACGCGGATGCATTGCGCGCGTTGGCGCGCGACCGGGCGCTCGCGGTTTCGGCGGCCAGCGGCATTGCGCGCAGCTTGGATGAAGCTGAAGTCGTGCGCAGCATCGCGCGCGCGGCTGTCGATTCGTTGGGAGCGCTGTTCGCGATCGCCTACTTAGAAGAAGGCAATGCGTTGCGCGTTGCCGGCGCGTGGAACGCGCCCGGGGACTTGCCGGCAAGACTCAGCGTGAACGTCGCCGATCCGGCGTTCTCCGTCT
Source organism: Candidatus Eremiobacteraceae bacterium (assembly GCA_035307865.1). GTDB lineage: Bacteria > Vulcanimicrobiota > Vulcanimicrobiia > Eremiobacterales > Eremiobacteraceae > JALYZS01. The sequence goes on from DATGHT010000211.1 coordinate 6,230, forward strand.
ACCCCGCAGTGCAAGCCCTGCGCGAGGGCAGGCTCGTCGCTCGCCACAACGTCACGCGCGATACCGCGTGGATCCGCATCGGCTGGGAACAGCTCGCTCGCGAACACGGCTTTAACGCCGTCACTGCGTTTCCGCTCGTGAAGAGCGGCAAGTCTTTGGGAGCGGTCACCTTGTTCTACGCGGAGCGGCAACCGTCGCAAGAATCAGAAGAGGAGATCGTGCGCCAACTCGGGCTGCAGGGCGGTGCTGCCGTCGACGCGGCACACAGTTACGAACAGGCGAAATCCGCACGCAACTTCCTCGACCGCATTCTTGAGGAATCGAACGACGCCATCGTGCAGTTCGACCTGCGCGGCAACGTCGTCGCCTGGAACAAGGGCGCCGAGCGCATCTTCGGCATGACGCGCGACGATGCGGTCGGAAAGGCCTTTTACGAATTGCCGATCATCCCGCTGGAACGCCGCGAAGACATCCGCGAAATGCTCTCGCGCGTCGGGCGCGGCGAGAACGTCCATGTCTTTGAGGTCGAATGCCGCAGCCGCGACGGGCGCTCGTTGGAAGTGCTGCTCTCCGCATCGCCCGCGCGCGATCAGTCCGGGCAGATCGTCGGGCTCGTCGCGTTCAGCAAAGATATTTCGGAGCAAAAGAAGCAATCCGAGCACTTGCAACGCCAAAACGCCAATCTGATCGTCATGCGCGACGTGATCCGCTCGCTCACGCGCGAAGTCACTTTGGGCGCGTTGTGCAGCAAGGGTTTGGAGAAA
>DATGHT010000212.1:0-3329 GCA_035307865.1 Candidatus Eremiobacteraceae bacterium
AGCCAGATAAAGAAATTCGTCTTGTACTCCAGCAGCGTGAGCGTGTTGAGCCGCCAGAACTCGCGATACGCCGCGAGGTATTGCTTAGCCACCTTGAATCACGACGCGGCGCTCACCCAAGCGCCACAACGCAAACGCAACAGCACCGAACACAACCGCCCAAATAAGTTGAAAACCAAGCGTGCCGGGAATCTGCGCCGCGCTCACTTTCCCGATGTAAATGGAGAGCGGGGCATTGTAGATGGCTGCGAACGGCGATGCGAAGGCGAGGTTCTGCAACACCCCCGGCGGGAAAAAATACAGCGGCACGAGCGCTCCTGAGAGCAGTGAAGTGATGAATTGCACCATGAGTTGGACGCCGAAGATCTCCATGGTCCAAAAGGTCACCGTGGCCATCATGAGATCGAGGAAGAAATTGACGACGAACCCGAGCAGCACGCTCAGCACGAATGCAACCGCCGCCAACGGTGAGACGGGCGCGTCGAGATGCACGAGCAACAATGAGAGCAGCAGCGCGGGCACGATCTGCAATGCGGCAAAGGCTGTCTGGCCGACGGTGTCCGCGAAAACGTAGAGGGGGACGCTGATCGGGCGCATGAGATCGATCGCGATCGAACCCTCGCGGATCTTTTCCCGGACCACGTACGCGCCGTTCACACCGTAGATGAGATCCAGCAGCAGCGCAAGCGTCGCATAGGTGATCATGGCATGCAGCGGAATGCCGGCCTGCACCCCGTTGTTGCGATAGAGCGCGGTCCACAGCGTCGAAAGCAAGAAAACGCGCAGCAACACGGAGCCGATGTGCGTGAAGACCTGCGGCCGGTATGTCCCCTCGCGCGAGAATGCGCGCTTGGCGAACTCGACGTACGCCGCCGACGCCATTTACGGGGCGCGGCCCTTGAGTTTCACCCGCACCACCGGGCTGACGTAACGGAAGACGACGTTGGTGGGAGCAGTCCCCGCCCAGGACGCGCCGCCGATCACCCACACCACGTTACCGACGGTCACTTGTGCCATGCCGTGGCGCGGACCGGGCAACCACGGTCCGCTCAGCCAGCCACGCAATGCCAGCTCCGAGATCTCGGTGGTTTGGGTGGTAGAGTTCAAGCGCAGGTCCTCGCCGCCGACAGCGACGAGCCTGCCGGCGACTTCGCTCAAACCAAAGTCGCTGCGCGGCAACCGCAGCGGCGAGCACACCGACCAATGATTGCGCGACGGATCGTACAGATCGCACGAGGTCAAGGTGCGCTCTTCATCGTCACGGCCGCCCAAGAGCGCGATCCGGTCGTCCAACAGGACCGAGCCCATCGCGGTGCGGCCGTAGGGCAGCGCGTCTTGCGCAAGGCTCCAGCGCGCATGCGAAATATCGTACACCTCGATGCTGCGCTCGTCGTTGCCGTGCGAGACTGCGCCGCCGATGAGATACAGCTTATCTTGGTAGGCCTGCATGACGGCGCCGTAGCGAGGAACCGGCATCGACGGCAGTTCGACCCAGGCATCGTTGGCCACGTCGTAGCGCCAAAACTTATTCGTCACCAGATTTTCGATCCGGCCGCCCGCCACGAAGATATGGCTGCCGACGGCGGCAGCAGCCGCGTGATCGACCGGCTCCGGAATCGGCGCCGCGAATGTCCAGCTTCCCAAGTGGGACCCGGCATGTTGTTCCGATGGATCTTGCGTCATGCCCACGACTTGCGGATCCCAGACGAGCGTGGTGTCCATCTGCTGCGAATGGGGGCCGAATCCGCCTATCACGTAGACGCGATCGGCTAGAACGACTGCAGCGGCGTCTTGACGCGCCGTGGGGAGATTCGGCCCGCGCACCCAGGCACCGGCATTGAGATCGGCACGAGTGATGGTCGTGCTGTCATCCGAGTCGGCTGCCCGCAACGCGCTGCCTCCGGTCGCGAACAAGACGAGGCTGACGGCAACGATGCCGCACCTGCGGAGAACGTGGTTCATGGCATGGCTCCCACGGCTTGCTGTTCCGCGGCAAACCCTTTTTGATAGATTTGCCGGATGATGGTTTCCAGCTCGGGTTCTGAGACGGTGACGTCTTTCAACTCGTAGCGTGCCGCAAGCGCGACGATGAGCTCGTCGGCGCGCACGAGCTCGCGGTCGAATTCGAACTGAATGCGGGAAGCTTGCTGCGAGATCACCCGGACGCCGGGCATGTTGATGTCGCAATCGGCGCAATAGCCGTCGATCTCCGCCGTCAGCACGCGATGGCGGCCGTAGCGACGTTTGATCGCATCGATGCTGCCGTCGTATAGTTTTTGCCCGTGATCGATGAGGATGATGCGCTGGCAGAGCTTTTCGACGTCGTTGAGGTCGTGCGTCGTGAGAATAAAGGTCGTACCACGTTCGCGATTGGTGCGCAAGATGAATCCGCGAATCGCCTCTTTGGCCACGACGTCCAGCCCGATGGTCGGCTCGTCCAGAAAAACGACTTTGGGATTGTGTAACATCGCCGCTGCGAAATCGCCGCGCATGCGCTGGCCGAGGCTCAACTGGCGCACGGGCGTGCGCATGAATTCGTCCAGGGCGAGCAAATCGGTGAACTCCTTCAGGTTTCGCCGGTAGAGCTCGTCCGGAATGCCGTAAATGGCGCGCAGCAGCGCAAACGATTCGATGAGCGGCAGATCCCAGTACAGTTGCGTGCGCTGGCCGAACACGACGCCGATTTGACGCCCGTTGTTCTGACGATCCAGCCAAGGAACGATGCCGTTGACGCGGCAGTCGCCGCTGCTTGGCACCAGGATGCCGGTCAGCATCTTGATGGTCGTCGATTTGCCGGCCCCGTTCGGCCCGATGTAGCCGACCAGCTCGCCTGCCTCGAGCTCGAACGACACGTCGCGCACCGCCTGCTTTTCTTCATATTCGCGCGAGAAAAGCGTCGCGAGCGTGCCGAGCACGCCGTCTTTGCGCCGTACGGTCCGGAACGATTTGCTGAGGTGGTTTGCGCGAATAATCACGATGTTTGACTAATGAACTTCGACGCCCGGTGTCGAAAGCTTGCGCGTGCCAGAGCAAGCCTCCTTGAAACCGGATGCATTTCAGAGTGAGTTCCTCTTCGTGTACGGCGGCCTCATGCGCGGCTTCGACTTGCATCACTACTTGGCAGGAGCGGTCTTCGTGGATAGCGCCACGGTCCGCGGCAGACTTTTGTCACTGGGACGCTACCCGGGCTTGGTCGACGGTGTCGACACGGTGCAGGGCGAGCTCTACCGGCTCTCCGATCCGCCGACCGCTTTGGAAGCGCTCGATGACCTCGAAGAGTTCGATCCATCCAATCCAGACTCGAGCCCGTACCTGCGCACGAGCGCCGT
>DATGHT010000213.1:0-3844 GCA_035307865.1 Candidatus Eremiobacteraceae bacterium
ATCCACTCCAATGCCCGGCGCATCTTCGAACAGGCCGTGACAACCCACGCAATGCCGCTCAATAACGTAACGGGGATGACCGATACGGAACGCACACTCGTGGCCGGATGGATCGCGGCGGGCGCGAAGGTGAAATGATGCTGTCAACACACGTTCTCGATGTTTCCCGCGGCGTTCCAGCCGCCGGCATCGAAGTAACGCTCCATCGCTTAAGCGGCGGAGATCGTTCATTCGTCGCTCGCTCGCAAACCGATAAAGACGGACGAATCGATGATTTTACCGGCGACCCGTTGCAGCCGGGTTCGTACGAGCTCGTCTTCGCCGTCGCGGCCTATTTCACGCGCACGGCGACGGCATCACTCTACGATGAGATTCCAGTTCGCCTACGGATCGAGTCGAGCTCAGTCAAGTATCATGTGCCGTTGCTGCTCGCACCGTATGGCTACTCGACCTATCGCGGCAGCTAGCGCTGGCTCTTAGCAGCGGTGGCGGCCTTGTAAGCGGCCCAGCCCCCGTATTCCGAAACGTCTTTGTATCCGCGTTTTTCGATCAGTTCGCGCGGATAGATCATGGCGTTGACTCGCGATCCGTCCTCGAGCACGATCGGCGCCTCGTACAAATCGGGCGGTTCGGTGGCGACGAGGTGTGCGTGTTGTTCCGGCGTCAGGAATTCGTACAGTTCGCCCGCGATTGAGACACCGCCGCTTTGCACTTCGTAGATCCCGGGGTGCTCGTCGCGAACCGAGTGAAGCCGATAACGCGGCGCGGTCCGAACTTCGCCTAGAAAGCGAGCATCGCCAAGGTTCTTATGATCCGGTTGCCCGCGCAACGCGGAGCCACAGATGAAAAAGCGCACAGCAAACGTCACTTTGCATGAAGCGAACGGTCAACCTCTAGGATCGACGCGGCAAGCGCAGCCACGCCGAGCTTCAGATCTGCATCGGCCGTGCGTTCGTCGGCGACATGGCTGCGCCCGCCGATGCTCGGCACGAGCAGCATCGCCGACGGTGCGATGCTCGCAAGACACATCGCATCATGGCCGGCACCGCTTGGAATCTCCAGTGGATGCTCACCGAGCGATTCGACTGCGCGGCACAAAGCCTGGCGGAGGATTGGATCCATCGGCACTGCTGCGCGCGACTCAAGTCGTTCCATCGTGACGCGGACGCCACGCTGGCGTTGCACATCCAGGCTCGTGGCCTGAAAGGCTTGCTCGATCGCATCGATGCGACGTTCATCCGGAGAGCGCGCATCAATCGAAAATGTGACTCGGGCGGGAATCACGTTTGTTCCATTCGGCTCTACCGCAATGCGCCCAACCGTCACCACCGAATCGCCGGCGCTTTTCGCTACGGCTTCGAGCACTAAGATCAGTTCGCTCGCGGCACACAAGGCATCGCGACGTTGGTCCATTGGCACCGTCCCTGCGTGGCCGCTCGTCCCCTCGATGATGACCTGGTAGCGGCGCTGCGCAACGATCGCTGTCACGACGCCGAGCGGAATGCCGGCACGCTCCAGTAGTGGGCCTTGCTCTATGTGAAGTTCGAGGTACGCAGCAGCGCGCGTTCCCACGCGGCTTGTAACCTCGCGCAGCAGGCCACCGTCCGGTGCTGCGAGCGCAGCGCGAAGTGAAGTGCCGGCGTCGTCGACGAGGGCGAGCGCGGCGTCAACATCCATGAGGCCGGCGAAGACCGAGCTGCCCAAACATCCGAACGGAAAACGGCTGCCCTCTTCACCCACCCATGCGACTGCTTCCACCGGGTGCGCAGTTGCAGCTCGGCGCGAATCGAGCAGTGCGAGAGCGCAGAGAGCCCCTACCACGCCGTAGGCACCGTCGTAGGGGCCACCGGTTTGAACCGTATCGAGATGCGAACCGACGAGAATGGGCGCGGCGTCTTCGAACGTTCCGGCGCGGCGCGCGAAAAGATTTCCGACGCGATCCTGCGTCAGCGCGTACCCATCCGCGCGCGCCCAAGTCGCGAACAGTTCGCGTGCGGCACGTTCTTGGGCGGTCGCGAGCGGCCGGCTGATTCCGGCCGAGTGCCGTCCAATGGCAGCTAGCTCAGCCAGCCGCGTAACGACCGCAACCTCGCTGCTTTGCGTCATCGCGGCGGATGGTTCGCGATCCAATGGCGCGCGATATCAACGCGGCGGCAAATCCACACGTCTTTGTGATCCATCACGTGATCGAGAAAGCGCTCGAGCGCCGCGGTACGCCCCGGACGGCCGGCCAAGCGAGGGTGCAGGCCGACCGACATCATCTTCGGATTCGTCTTCCCCTCGCGATATAAAATGTCGAACGTATCGCGCATATACTCGAAGTACCCCGACGGCGCGGTGAAGCCGGGCGCGACGCAAAACTTCATATCGTTGACATCCAGCGTGTACGGTATGACGAGGTGATCCTTGCCAGAAACCTCCACCCAGAACGGGATATCGTCGTTGTAAGCATCGGAATCATAGAGAAATCCGCCTTCCTCGACGATGAGCCGCCGCGTATTCAGACTCGGGGCGTAGCGGCAATACCAGCCGTAGGGTCGCTCGCCGATCGTTCGCTTGATGGACTCTACCGCTTTTCGCATGTGCTCCCGCTCTTCGGCTTCGTCCATCGTCTGGAATCCGATCCAGCGCCAGCCGTGGGAACAGACCTCGTGGCCCGCGGCGCGAATTGCTCGGGCTGCTTCGGGGTTTCGCTCGAGGGCAAGCGCGGCGCCGAACACCGTCACTTTGATGTCGCGTGCCGCAAACGCCCGCATGAGCCGCCAGAAACCGGCGCGACTACCGTACTCGTAGGTGGACTCGACGATGAGGTCGCGCTTTCCGGGTCCGAGAGATGCTCCCGGAACCTCGGTGAGATACGTCTCCGATGCGTTGTCGCCGTCGGGGATCGAGTATTCCGACCCCTCTTCATAATTCATGACGATCTGCACGGCAATACGAGCATCGCCCGGCCATTTCGGATTCGGCGGGTTGGGTCCGTAGCCAACCATGTCACGCATGGTTTTGGTCATCGCTCAAGGAGAACCGGATTTCCGATCAGCGTTTCGGCACGGCGCCAACAGCCTCAATCGCCTCGAGATGGCGTTGCTTGGCTGCCTCGTCAAGAAAGGACGCGAGAAAGGAATTCTTTGCGAGGGTGATGAGGTCATCGTCGGAAAGTACGAGCGCCGTTGCGATTTCGCGATAATTTGCATCGATGTAGCCATTGAAGTAGGCTGGGTCATCGGAGTTGACGGTTGCCCGCAAGCCTGCGAGGAGCATCTTCTTCAGCGGATGATCCGCGAGCGATGAGACGACTTTCAGGCGCAAATTCGAGAGCGGGCACACCGTGAGCGGCACTTGCGTTTGACGCAAGCGTGCTACGAGCTGCGGGTCTTCCATGCTGCGCACTCCATGGTCAACCCGCGACACTTTTAGGAGATCGAGCGCCTGCCAGACGTATTCTGGTGGTCCTTCTTCTCCGGCGTGCGCGACCGCAAGAAAGCCCTCGTTGCGCGCTCGTTCGAACACTCCGGTAAAATTCGAGGGCGGGTTCCCAACCTCGGCGGAGTCCAACCCTACCGCGATAATGCGCTCACGATACCGCAACGCCCGCTCGAGCGTTTCCATGGCGGACGACGGCGGCAGATCGCGCAGAAAACACATGATGAGATAGGCCGTGAGGCCGTACTCGTCGCGAGCGGTTTCGACCGCCTGCGAGATCCCTTCTACCACCGTTTCGAAGGCGATGCCGTGCTGCATGTGCATCTGCGGATCAAAGAAAATCTCGGCATGCTTTACGTTTTGCTTTTGTACGCGGCGGAGATAGGCAAGCGTCAAGTCGTGGAAGTCCTGCGCGGTGCGC
>DATGHT010000214.1:0-9250 GCA_035307865.1 Candidatus Eremiobacteraceae bacterium
GCTTGGAGGACGAAAGCTTCGTCGAGGTGTTGAAGCGCCTGCACGTGCCGCTGTTCGTCGTGGACGAAGCCCACTGCATCTCCCAGTGGGGCCACGATTTCCGCCCCGCTTATCTCAACTTGGGCCGGGTTATCAGCGGCTTGGGGCGCCCCACGGTGCTGGCGCTCACCGCCACCGCGACGCCCGCCGTGCGCGAAGACATCGTGACGCAACTGGGCATTCCCAGTGCCAAGTCGATCGTGCGCGGCTTCGACCGCCCCAACCTGGTGTACGAAGTCGCCCGCACGGCCAGCGATGAAGACAAGCTGCGCGTGCTGCGCACTAAGCTGGGCGGTCAGCTCAAAGGCGCCTTGGGCATCATCTATACGGCGACGATCAAGAACACGTATGCCGTTTCGGAATACTTGCGCGAGGAGCTGGGCGTCGAGGCCGACGTCTATCACAGCAAGTTGCAAAAGGCCGAGCGCGACCGCGTGCACGATCGCTTCATGAACGAAGACGTCAAAATCGTGGTGGCCACGAACGCCTTCGGATTGGGCATCGACAAAGCGAACATCCGCTTCGTCATCCACTACGATCTGCCGGGCAGTGTGGAGGCCTACACCCAAGAAGCCGGCCGTGCCGGCCGCGACGGCGAGGAGTCGGTCTGTCTGCTGCTCTACCGTCAAAGCGATACGCGGGTGCAAAACTACTTCCTCACGGGCAAGTATCCGGATGTCGAGGAAGTGCAAAAGGTCTACGGCACGCTGCAGTATTTCGAGCAGCAAGACAACGGCGTGTCGCTCTCAGACCTGCGCAAGATCTCGCAGTTGCCGCTCACCAAGCTGAAAGTCATCTTGGCGCTCCTCAAGAAAGGCAACTTCATCCGCAACGTCTCGAAGGGGACCTACGGGCTGCCGCCGGCGCTCAAGAAACGCGCCGATCGTTCGCTCAATCTGGCCAGCTATGAGACGAAGAAATCCTACGATCAGAGCAAGCTGGCGATGATGCTGCAATACTGCGAGACGCGCAGCTGCCGGCGCAAGTTCATCTTGAACTACTTCGGTGAAGAATACGACCTGCCCAATTGCGGGGCGTGCGACAACTGCCGCGCGGCATTGGCGACGGGCGAGACGATCAAGATTATCGACGTCGCATCCGGAGATTTCCGCATTGGCGGCATCGTCTATCATCGCAAATTCGGACAAGGCACGGTCGAACGCGCCGAGCGGGATCTTGTGACCGTGCTGTTTCCGAGCCACGGCTACAAAACGCTGCTGGCGACAGCAGTCAGCCGTCAAGAGCAGCAAATCGCTTAATGCCGTTGCCTAGCGGCGTGCAGCAACGTGCGCTCGCGCTGTTCGGCATCGGCCTCTTCCTGGCAACGACTGCGGTTGCAGCCGGCGGCTTGTCGGTTCGTGCCGGCGCCGCGCCGGCGCGCGGGCGATCCGTGATCGCGGATGTTGAAACGCCAACTGCGCAGCCGGCGCTCACGCCTTCACCGGCTCCCTCTGCAGCGGAGCCCAGCACGTCACCCGCAGCAAGCCCGGCGGGCGCTGAATCGCCGCTCGAGTCGCCCTCACCCGTGGAAAGCACGCCGCCACCGTCGCCCGTACCGGTCGAGATCTCGCCGGCGAGCGTGCTCGTGGTGCTGGGTCACAGCGCGAGCGTACACGTGTCATCGCCGCCCAGCGGGATCGTCACGCTCTCAGGTTTCGATCCGGAAATCGTGCGCGCGGTCTTCAACCCGATCGAGCGTAGCGTCGATCTCGTCGGCTTGCGCCCGGGCTCGACGGTCGTAACCCTCACCGATGAATACGGGCTCAGCGCGACGCTTGCCGTCCTCGTGCAAGCGTACGCGGGCAAGGCATATAGCGCGACTGCGATTTCCATCAGCGGCGATCCGGCGTCGGCGGATTTCGTCGCCGAAGAAGCGACCCAGGCCGCCAAACTGGTCGCCTATCCCGAATCGGGTGCGCGGGTGCGTGTCGATCCGATAGACGTGAAAGGCGCGCACGAGCTGCGCCAAGATGATGCCGAAACGGTTTTTGTGCCGCTCAGCATCGAGGGGCCGGGCTACGTACCGTATCATCAGACCGTCGGCGTGCACGTGGTGGATTTGGCCCAGCCGGACGTGCCGCCGAAAAATCTCTTGGTGTCCGACTTCCCGGAAACGATCGTCGAGAACGGCACGCTTTTCTATGCCGACGTCAACTTCGACGATCCGGCGCGGCTGCTCTACTACCATTATGCGGCTCCGCAATCGGTGGCGCGGCGCGTGCTCGTCAAAGCACAGAACAACAGCACCGACACGAGCCTGCTGCAACTGATCTCCGGCATCGCGGGACCCGATCCGAACATTCTCGCAGTCGGGCATGACTCGACCAAGCGCTTCTTGGTGCACGAAGCGAGCGGGGAGGGTGAGATCTTCGAAGTGCCGGCGCACGCGACGGTCAACGTGGTGGATCAATTGCTGCCGGCGGGCACGCTTGTATCTGGGTTGATGCAATTGCGCGTGGTTTCCGGCGCGGGCGTGCGTGTCGCGGTCGTCGTGCAAGATGCCGATGAGACGCCGGTCGAACCCATATCCGACACGCTGCTCTCCAGCGCCGTCAAGCACTCCCGTGGGATCTACCAGGTGCCCGAATTCGATTACGATGTTTCCTACACGGTGGGCGGCGATCCGGCGACGCTGCTCATCGGTAAGCTGCCGCTGCCCAACCTGGTGCAAGGTGAAGTCTTGGGCGGCGATTACGGAGTCAAGCAAGCAGCGGCGATCACGCTGCTCAATCCGCAAGCCGAGCCGCAACGGATCGGCATGTGGTTTGAGCCGCGCGGCGGCCGGGCGACCGGCACATTCTTCATCGACGGACGGCTGGTGCAGCTGCACCCGGTCGATCCGGCGCATCCAGCGCTGATACGCGTTTTCACGGTGCCCGCTCATGGCTATCGTCGGCTGAGCGTCGTCACGATGCCCGAAGGCGGTTCTTCCTATCCCGTACGCGTGACGTTTTCCACCGATCCGCCTGCAGGCGGCGGTTGGAATACTTCTCCCGCCGTTTATTGACGAGCGGGGTCGCTAAAGACCAAGCTCTTGTACAAGCGGACGGTTTTCTCTGCAACCGCAGGCCAGGTGAATTGGCGCGCCCACATCCTTCCTCGTTCGATGCGAATCTTCGCATCGTGGCCTGCCCTGCGCACCTGGCTGAGCGCGGCGGAAAAAGCGTCAGCATCCCGCGGGGGCGCGAACCAGGCGCAGTCGCCGAGTACTTCGCGCATCACCGGAATATCCGAGGCTACGACCGGCAGTTGGGCCGCCAGCGCCTGCAACGGCGGCAACCCGAAGCCTTCGTACCACGAGGGGAAGACGAGCGCCAGCGCGCCCGCGTAAAGCGCCAGCAGCGTCCTATCTTCCACGTAACCACGCATTTCGAAACGCTGCGCCACTCCGAGATCGGCCGCAAGGCGCCGCAGGGTTTGGGCGTAACGCGTGTGCCGGCCCACGGCGATGAGTCGCAAATCCGGGTGGTTGACGAGCATCCGCAGCGCCGTGGCTAAGTCCTTACGCTCCTCAACCGTGCCGACGCTCAACACGAACGGCGGATCCGCGAGCTCGCGCTCCAATGCGAAAAACGCATCCGCTACGCCCGCGCCGGTCACGGCTACGCGCGCAGGATCGATCCCCAACCGTTCGATCACATCGCGCCGCGCGCATTCGGTATCTGCCGCGATGCGATCAGCCCGGCGCGCCAACCTGCCTTGCAGCGCCCCAAAATACCACCGCCCGTAGAAGCGGCCCGGTACCGCGCGTCGCAGCCAAGCCAGATCGTGCAGCGTCAGCACGCAGGGATGGGGCGTCCGCCAGGGGAGCGTACCGCCCGTGAAATGCGTCACGTCGGGCTGCGCCTGCGCAGCACGCCGCGGTGCGGCGAACTGATCCCAGTACAAACGGCGATCGAAACGCCACACGTCAAAGCGTGGATCGCATAGTTCCACGACCTCGACGTCGTCGCGCTGTTGCAGCGCGGCGCGCAGTTGGGCTGCATACACGCCCAAGCCTGTCGCATCGCCGTACGCGAATTGCGTCTCCAGCGCGACCCGCAGCTTTCTCACGGTTTGGGAGGGCTGGCGTCGAGCTCCGCGAGCGCGGCTTCTGCATCGCGCTGATGCGGATGCAAGCGCAAGATTCGCTCGAATGTCGTTCGCGCGGCGGCGCGATCTCCCCATTGCAGTTGCGCGAACGCGTACAGCAAGAGGTAGCGCTCGTTGTACGGTGCAAGCGTTGCTGCTTGCTGCAACGCGCCGATAGCGTTGCGCCGTAACGCCGGCGCCTGCGCGGGTTTTTTCCAACCCGCTTGGATCTGTAAATTGCCCAAGGTCGCGTAGGCGCTCGCGAGCTCCGCGCGCTCCAAGAAGCTGTCATGCAAACGGCTGATCAACGCTTGCTCGAGCGCGATCGCTTCGCCGTCGCGACCGCTGTTGGCGAGATCCTGCGCACGCTGCCCCAGCCGTGCCACCGCTTTGGCGGCGATGTACGAGGAAATCGCTTCGTTCGTTCGCCCCAAGCGCAACAGTGCGTCGCCCTCTTCGGCGGTGCACGGCGACCCGCACGCGGCGATGCGGAACTCGCGCAAGGCGGCGGCCGGATCCGAGTCCAACACGGCCCGGCCCAAGTCTTCGTGCAGCAATGCCCAGCGCGGTTCGAGCGAAAGCCCGTATACGAAACGGCCGGCGGCAGCTTGCGCTTGGCCTTTGGCGAGCGCGAGATTACCCGTGTCGTCCGCGTACCACGCGGCAAGGGGGCGCGCCGCGAGCAACGCGAGCACGCACAACGCGGCAACGCCGGCGAGCAGTTGAAAACCCCGGCCCAATCCGCGCCTTAGAATTTTACGCTGAAATAGATGTTCTGCCGGTTTTCGGTGTGGTTCGACGCCGGCACGACGTCGTCGAAGTACTGGTAGCGATTGAAAAAGAGATCGATCGAGGAGTGCGTCTTCGGAATATTATAGACCAGACCGCCGCTGATCGACCGGCTGCCTTGGCTGAGATCTTGCGTGAGCGTGTCGAGCGCGACGCCGCTATAGCGCTGCTGCGAGAAACCGCCGTTCACCGTCAGCGCCTTGCCGACCGGCACTGCCAGCGATGCGCCGCTCGCGAAATGCTGAACGTCGATAAAATTCGGATAGAAGTACAAGGCCGAGGGGACCGAGATGACGTCCAACGACGTTCCGGCGGCGCTGTTATACGGCAGCGCGTTCGGATTGTTCGCCAGATAGCTCGCATTCGCGGCATACAAGAACGAGCTCTTGTCATTGCGCTTCAGCGACTCGTACAAGCCGTCCAGGCTGACGGTGGCTTTACGATCCAGCAGCGGCAATGCGAGGGTCACACCGGCGCCGAGCGAGTTGTAGTTGCGCGTCACCGAGGTCGCGAACGCCGGTCCAAAAATCTGCGTGGCGAGCGAATCCGGTTGGATGTCGCGCAGCGACTGACCGTTCAAGTGGAGATTGCCCTTCAGGCCCGAGAACACGAGCGGGAATTGAAACTCCACAGCGGCGCCCCGCGTGTTCGGCGTGAGCCCGTTGTACGCTTCCGCGGACTGCGGCCGCAGCGTAGCAACGCTCGGGAAGCTCACGCTGCCGAGCGACTGCAATCCGGTATCGTTCTGCGACGGCAACGCGACTGTGGGCGCCAGACCGTTGGCATTCTCAGGCAGCGGGGTCAGTTGGGCAAAATTGTAAAACGCGAAAAGCTGGGGCGTGGACGATGGACTCCCAAGCAAAGGCGCAACGCCGAACTGCGTGCCAGCATTTTGAAACTCGATCGTTTGTTCCCCACCGAACAAGTGGAAGCGCACACCTGCCACCGCAGCGGTTTGATCGGCTCGCAGACCCGGCTGATCGTAGGCGCTGTATGCGCCGCCTAAAATTTGCCCGAAGAGCTGTGCTTTGCCGGGCAGGCTCTTGGCGCTCAACTGCGCTGTGCTGGGTCCCCCAAAAACTGCGTCGCTGACGAGCGTCGCATCCTGGGAGTGGATCGAAAACCGTAAAGCGTCGCTGTTCGCAGGATTGGCGAACATCTTGTCGAGCGACAGAGCTTCGCTGCTCGCGGGCACGGCGATGGCTCCTGCCGGAGCCACGAGCATGCAGACGGCCGCCGCCTGCGCAAGCAGCGCGAGGAGGAGACTGCGGCTTTTGAACGATCCTGTTCGGAACACGGCTCCTGCTTAATTCCTACGTAGCGCCTCGCAACGAGAACCGCTACAACGCTTTCCCAGGTAAGCGTCCACCTTGTCGTTTAGCCGGATTTCGGGGCTTTCCTCCCCTACAGGGACGGCGTCACCGGTCTGCCTTGTTAATTCCCCAAACTGCGGATGTAGCGTTCTACGATAAGCAACGCTGCGTACCCATCGAGTGGTTCTTTTGGGACCAAGAGTCCCCGTGGTATCAGTCGCATGAGCCCGCGGGGCGGGTGGTCTTCATAGTACAAGCGGCGAGCGTGCAGCGAGGTGTGACTTTCATCTATAATCGTAATCGGCGCCTCTGGCCAGCGTCCGCGCACGCGACGCACGACTTTGTCCGACATCGTGGCGTCGCCCACGCAAATCATGCGGACGTCCTTGGTATCCATATCTTGCTGCAAGCGTTCGGTGAGGCGGTCGGCTGGGACAACCTCGAGCGCTATACGCTTGCCTTCATGAGAAACGAGCGCGTAACCGCACTTGCTCAACCCGGGATCGATGCCCAGAAAAACCGGCTCCACGCGCGCTCTTACTTCGAAGAAACGCTAAGCGTCGCAGCCACGGGTCCCTGGGCGTAGATATCATTTGCGGCGACTGCCTTGACGATCGCGGGCCCGTTCGTGGCAGTGAGCTGTTCGACCGCCTGGTTGAACGACTGGGGCATCACCACGACGCTATCCGCCAGCATCGCGGGCATACCGTGATCGACGGCACTGCTCTTGATGCCCGTGTTGAGCTGCACCAGGGCGGCCTGATCGCGGCTGACGTCTTTGCCGTTGTCCACGTCCACCGACGTGATGATCTCGCCCTTACGGTAGATCAGACGATTGGGGTACACGGCGAGCGTAAAGCGCCATGGTCCATTCCGGAAAATATTTTCCCCAGCCACTGGGATGACGATCGCTGCGACGGGCTGGATTGATTTGATGTATTTCGCCACCGCCGCGATCTTGGCACGTGCATCGGCGCTGTTGGGGCTCGTACGATAGGGCGTCACCGGGTAATTGTGCGACAAGTTGGCGACGCCTTGGAAGAGCAGCGCGATCTTATCTTCGATGGCTTGTTCGGAATCGGTGGAACGGACGATGAACGCCGGCGTCAAGGGTTCACCGCTGCGCAACACAACCGGATCCTGCAGCAGCTGATCGCGTTGTTGCGAGAGCGTCGCGATCTGCGCATTGAGTTTGTTGATGGAGAACAGCGCCTGCCGCGCCTCTTGCGACACGAGTGAGACCAGCGCCACCACCAGTAACGCGATGAGCATGCCGAAGCCCACGGCAAAAATCGTGCTCGTGTAGCGCGGGCGAATGCCGAACAGCGTCATGCGCCGGCGTCCGACCTGATGCCCGACGCGGTCCCCGATGTATGCGATGATGCCCGCGACCAGCACGATGCTCGCGATCGTGCCTGCGCCGCGCAGGTCGATCGCCAACAAAGCTGCCAGGACGGCGGGCAACGACTGCATCAGACTTGCGCCGCCCGGCGCAGCAAATACACGCCGGCGAACGAGAACGCGATGTCCGGCAACCACGCCATGACGAGACTCGAGCTCGGGAAGGATTGTCCGACCGCGAGGCAGATCGTCGTTGTGACGTAGAAGGCGAACACGATCGCGATGCTGATGCCGAACCCGGCACCCGACGAGGAGCGCGCGGGACGAATTCCGAGCGGGATGGCAAGCAAGGCGAACACCAAGCTTGCAAACGGCCGCGCCAGTTTGCTTTCGTAGGTCACGAGCAGCAATGCGTAGCGTGCGGTATCCGTCTTTTTCACACCGCTGTTGAGCAGGCGGCGCAACTCGGCGCGGCTCATATCTTCCGGTTGTTTGCGCTGCTCGAGCAATTGGCTCGGATCGGCGCCGATGTCAATGGCCAATTGCGGAAGCTGCACATGATCGCAGCACGGCATGAGCACGTACTCGGTCGCGTCGTAGAATCGCCAGGAATCGCCGTGATACGTGCCTCGCGGCGCGACCAGCAGCGACACCGGAACCGAACCGCGCAATACTTCCACCGTCGTATTTTCCAGTTCGTCTGTTTTCGTGTTGAAGCCCTGCGCCAGCGTCATTTGCAGGTCGCCGTTGGGCAGCAACGTGCTGACCAATTGGTTGGTGAGGATGTTAGAGCCCGCCGACTGGATCTCCGTATGCAAGATCTCGTTGGCCCGCGTGCTCGCGGTCGGCACGATCAGCTCCTGGAACAGCAGAGCGATGAACGACGCGGCCAAGCCGACTCCCACCAGGGGCGCCGCGATGCGATACAGACTGATCCCGCCCGCGCGCAGCGCCGTTATCTCCGAGCCGTCCGACAGGCGGCTCACCGTCATGAGGACGGCCAGCAACATGGACATCGGGAAGGTCAACACAAGCGTGCCCGGCAGACTGTAGACGAAATACTTCCCGGCGGCCAATAAGCTCGCGTGCTGCTCGGACACCAAGCGTGCGATGTTCAGCAGCTCGCCTGCCACAAAAATCAAAGTAAACGCAGCCAAGCCAAATAGAAATGGCCCACCGAGGGCCGTAATCATATAGCGGTCGAGTATCTTCACAAGCGAAAGCTCTCGCCCAGGTAGAACTGCCGCGCCACCGGTGATTCGGCGACTTGCGCGGCGGTGCCCGATACTTCGATGCGGCCCTTGTTGAGGATGTACGCGCGATCGACGATCGCGAGCGTTTCACGCACGGCGTGATCGGTGATGAGAATGCCGAGTCCCTTGGCCTTGAGCTGGCGGATGATCTCTTGTATGTCGGCCACCGCGATGGGGTCGATGCCGGTGAACGGTTCGTCCAGCAGCAGGAAGGCTGGATCGGTTGCGATGGCGCGCGCTATTTCCACCCGCCGCCGTTCGCCACCCGACAGCGTCTCGGCATCGGCTTCGGAAAGCGACTCGAGCCCGAACTCCGCGAGCGCGAGCGGGAGGCGCCGTTCCTGTTCTTGATGGCTCACGCCTCGCTGCTCCCAAATCAGGCGCAGATTATCGGCCACCGAAAGCCGGCGGAAAACAGAATTCTCTTGCGCCAGATATCCGATG
>DATGHT010000215.1:0-3512 GCA_035307865.1 Candidatus Eremiobacteraceae bacterium
CGTCATCGCGGCTTCGTCCCCAAAACCGAACCCCGATCTGCAGCCGAAACGCGCTGCATTTACGAGCGTGCTGTCGAAAGCGGTGACGGTAACCCTGAACGTGTCGGTGCCGCCCGACACGCCCTTCAGCGACGACGTCTACATGACGACGGACACAAGCGGCTGGAACGCACAGGCGATCAAAATGCAGCGCATCGACGGCCTGCACTTCAGCATCCAGTTGGAGTTGAAGTACGGCACAGAAATCCACTACCTCTTCACACGGGGCAGTTGGAACACCGTCGAGCGCGATCGTTCCGGTTTGCAGCGCAAGGCCAGAACGCTTTTCGTGCCGGGCGGTGACGCGCAAGTCGTCGAGACGACCGTCTATCGCTGGGCGGACCTGCCGTAATGCGCCGGACTAGGGCGGCCGCGCCACGAAAGCGTGAGCAGTGACGCAGCGATTCTCTGACAGCGACCGGGAACTCAAAATTCTGCTCGAGGAAAAGCTGCAGGGCGTCGAGGGGTGGTTGTATCTTGACGAGGCCTGGGAGCTGCTGCAGTGTGCGCGCACGAGCCCAGCGACCTCGCGCGATCTCACAGTGGTCGAAATCGGATCTTTCAAGGGCAGATCGACGGTAGCGCTGGCGTTCGGCGTCCAATCACGGGGGGGCGGCACCGTCTCCTCGATCGACCCGCACATCGGCGAAAGCGATGCACACGTCCGCCAATACGGTTCACAGGACACGTTTGACGTGTTCTTGGCGAACGTACGGCGCGCCGGACTGGGAGGCTACGTCAGGCCGTTGCGCACGACCTCGATGGCTGCGAGAACCAACTTCACGGACGGCAGCATCGACGTGCTGTTCGTGGACGGCTCGCACGAGTACGAGGACGTCAAAGCAGACATCGAGGGCTACTTGCCGCTGCTTGCGGACGAGGGACGGCTCGCCTTCAACGACCCATCGAATCCCGGCGTGTATCGTGCGCTGAAGGAAAAAGTACTGCTGTCGGGCTCGCCTTGCCGCGATCCCCGCCTCGTCCAAAACACGTTATTTTTCGAGTTCCGCCGCGCCGCGCCATGGACCGCGCGCGATCAAGCAGCGCTGCGGCGGCTGCGCATGGTCCTGGCGATGCGTGCGGGGGCGGCCGTCGCGCGACCGTACATGCCGATGTGGCTTGTGCGGATCGGCCACGCGGCGTCGCGCAAGATGGTCAGCCGCTAAGCGCGCGCAGAGCCAGATGTGAGCGCCAACGATCTTACCATCGTCGTCGTGACGAAGAACGAGGAGCGCAATCTACCGCGTTTATTAGAGTCGTTTTCCCGCAACGGAGTCGCGCCCGGGCAGGTCGTCGTCGTGGACGCTCACTCCCAGGATCGGACCGCGGAACTCGCCCGCCAGTACGGGGCTCGAGTCATCTCCGGGCCTCCCAATCTCAGCGCGCAGCGTAACCTCGGCGCAAAGGTAGCCCCGGGAAAGTGGCTCATGATGATCGATGCCGACATGGAACTGCCGCCGGGGCTCGTGGACGAGGTTGTCGCTCTCTTCCAGCAGGGCCGGCAATGCGTCGTTCTGCCCGAACACTCGATTGCTACGAGCTTCTTGGCGAAGGCACGCGGTTTTGAGCGCGATCAACAGCATGGCGACCTCACGATTGAGGCTGCCCGCGCCTTTACTGCCGAGCTTTTTCGGCAGTGCGGCGGTTACAACGAAGACATCGGCTTTGGCGGCGAAGACTGGTTCTTGGCGAAGTCCATGTACGAGCGTGCAGCACCGGCTCGCACCAACGGAATCGTCCTACACTATGAGCCGAACGCCTCGATCCTGACCATTATCCGCCGTTATTTCTTCTACGGACGAGGACGGTACCGTCTCTTCCGTACAAACCGGCGCTATTTCGCCGAGCTGACAAATCCGATCCGGCCGTCAACCCGTGCCAGGTGGCGGTCGTATCTCGCGCATCCGCTTCTCACCAGCGGAGTGATCTTCTATAAGGCGCTGACCTACGGCGCAGGTGCCGCAGGGTTCCTCGCTGAGGCAATCGGCGAACGCGTTGCTCGCAAAAAGTTATCCACAGCTTCCGATGATAGAAATTGCTGACGTGTGACGGCGGTTGCATCGCTCGCGCGACGGCGCTGAAGGCAATCATCGCAGCATCGCTCAACTACTCCAAGAGGTTCGGCGGTTGATTGACTTCGACGTCGGGCTTTATGGCTTTGCTCAGTGCTGACAAGGAGGAAGAATGGGCGCCATTTCTCTGACTCGATCCATCGCGGCATGCGCCGTGCTGGTCGCGGCCGCTGCAGTCGTTGCAGTCGCCGGCTTTATCCCGGCATCCGCGGGCAATTCACTCGGGCTCGCACAGGCGAGAATCAACCGCATTCAACCTCGTCCTTTCGCGACGGTACTCGTCGCGGGGGATGCTACGGCGATTTTCGCGGCAGTCAACACAAACGGTAGCGGCTCCGGCATCATCGGCCAGAGCGGCCCATCGCTCTTCGGTCCGGCTGCGGGAGCAGGCGTCTTCGGTATCTTCAACCAGTCCAGCGGCGTGGGTGAGGGTATCCTGGGCTTCTCTCAAAACGGCGCAGGAGTCGTGGCCGAGAACTTCGGCGGCTCGCAAGCTGCACTGTACGCACAGAATTTTAGCGCCTTTGCCGGACCTGCCATGCAGGCGCTGTCGAACGGCAACGCCGTCGTCGGCACCTCGAACAACACCAATGCCGTGGTCGGCGTCACCAATGCCCCCGGCGGTGGCGTCAACTCGGCCGTCCTTGGTGAAGACATGGCGAACGACGGCCTATTCAACAACGGCGTCACCGGCACGACAACCAGCGATGGCTGGGGCGTACAAGGTACGTCGACAAATGGAGCGCTCGGCGGCGTCGAGGGGGTTGCGACGAGCGCAACGGGCGTCGAAGGGTTTTCATCTTCCAACGTGGGCGTCTTAGGCGTTGGTAACATAAGCTCCAACCCTGGGAGCATTGGTGGGGATGTCGGTGTGAAAGGCACTTCCACCAATGCGAACGGAGTGTACGGCTTCTCCACAAACCGCAACGCCGGCGCTTTCGAGAACAACAATGGTTCGTTCTTTACACTTTTCGTCCAAGCCGACAACGCCGGTGGCTTTCCATTCGGCGCATCGAATACCTCAACCGGTGCGAGCATGACGCTCGACCCGAGCGGAAACCTTTCCATTAGCGGAAAAATCACGACCAGTGGATCTTGTAGCGTCGGCTGCTCGGTGGCGAGACATCCCCTCATGTATACGCCCGCCCAAAGCCTCCCGACGATGGAGGATTTCGGTGAAGCGCAGCTCGTCAACGGGCAAGCATACGTGCGCCTTGATTCTGCTTACGCCAATGTGATCGATAGACAGAGCAACTACCTCGTGTTCATCACCCCCGAGGGCGATAGCAACGGCGTTTATGTGACCCAGAAAACGGCGTCCGGCTTCCTCGTGCGTGAGAATCGGGGCGGACACTCCGCGCTCGCGTTTTCCTACCGCATCGTCGCCAAGCCGTTCGCCAC
>DATGHT010000216.1:0-11590 GCA_035307865.1 Candidatus Eremiobacteraceae bacterium
CGATGCTCGAGTACAAAACGAATTTCTTCATCTGGCTGTTCTTCACGATCATCTATCACGGCGTCGCGGTGGGCACCATCTGGATCATGATGTCGCGCTTCCCGTCGATGAATGGCTGGCACTGGCAGGAAGTGTTCTTCCTCTATGCGCTCTATATGGTGGGCCACACGCTCAACAACACGTTCTTTTTCACGATCGGCGAAGTTCCGGAACACGTGCGCGACGGCCAATTCGACCGTTTTCTCGTGCGCCCGCTGAACCCGCTGTTCCAAGTTCTTTCGCAACCGGGTCAGATCTGGCCGGATGAACTCGTCATCGCCATCGTCTTCTTCGGCTTTGCGCAAGCCGTCGTTCACCTGCAGTGGACGGTGGCGGGTACCGTCCTGCTCGTGCTGGCTGCCGGCGGCGGTGCCTTGATCGACTTCGCGGTGCAGCTAATGGTGGCGACGCTCTCGTTTTGGGTGATCCGTCTGGATACGTTGCGCTGGGTGATCATGTCGCTGGAAAATGACTTCACACGCTATCCGCTTTCCATCTACAATCGGGCCGTGCGCATCATGCTGGCGTACATCTTTCCGTTTGCGTTCATGAACTATTTTCCGGCGACGACGCTGCTGCACAAGACGAGCGAGGCCGGCTACATGGTCAATCCGCTGCTGGGTTGGTTAACGCCTGTGATCGGCTTGATCTGGTTTGGCGCCGCGTATCTCTTTTGGCGCGCCGGCCTCAATCACTACCAAGGCACGGGCTCATGAGCGCCGGCGCCGCTTGAACGAGAGCACAGCCAAAAATAATTAGAAGTGGAGGCGGTCCATCAGCCAGCGATAATAGGTCTGGCGCGGGGATTCATTCATGCGCGGCCACAGCGATAATCCGCAGCAGTGGCAGGCTAGCTCCAAGTCGCCGTATCCCAGCGTTGGATACCAGGATTCGCGCAGCTCCACGTTCGGAGCGGCACACTTCGGACAGCATTGCGTAAGCAACGACTCGGCGATCACCAGAACCCCTTATCGCACGTTTTGTGCAATTCCTATAACCTTTCTCGTGACCGCAAAGCAGGGGATGGAGGTCGCCACGTCGGCGTAGGATAGGCGCCGGCATGGAGCGGCGCGAACGCTCGCAAAATCCGAGAAGAAGCTGGAGACTATGGCCTTCCACACCATCATTGAGCCGTTTCGTATCAAGAGCGTCGAGCCGATTCGTATGACGACCCGGCCGGAACGCAGCCAGTTTCTCGAGGCCGCCGGCTACAACCCGTTCCTGCTGCGAGCCGAAGACGTCATCATCGATCTCTTGACCGACAGCGGCACGGGCGCTATGAGCGCGGCGCAGTGGGCCGCGATCATGCGCGGCGATGAGTCGTATGCCGGCGCCAAGTCCTACTATCATTTCCGTGATGCGGTCGTCGAGATTTTCGGCTTCAAACACGTCTTGCCGGTGCACCAGGGCCGCGCAGCCGAACGCATTCTGTTCTCCACGGTCTGCAAAGTCGGCGATGTCGTGCCCAACAACACGCACTTCGACACGACGCGCGCCAACATCGAGTATGTGGGCGCCATCGCCGTCGACCTGCCCATTCCCGAAGGGCGGCAGCCCGCACAAGTGCATCCGTTCAAGGGCAATATGGACGTCGCGGCGCTCGAGCGCCTCATCGCGGAAACCGGACGTGAAAAAATTCCGCTCGTCATGCTGACCGTCACGAACAACTCGGGCGGCGGACAGCCCGTCTCGATGGCAAATATTCGTGCGGTGCACGCGCTCTGCCGCCGCCACAACATCCCGCTCTACATCGATGCCTGCCGGTTCGCCGAGAACTGTTGGTTCATCCGCGAGCGGGAAGAGGGATACCAAGACAAAGCCGTCAGCGACATCGCGCGCGAACTGTTCTCGTATGCCGACGGCTGCACGATGTCGGCGAAGAAAGACGGACTCGTCAACATCGGCGGCTTTCTCGCGACCAACGACGACGCGCTGGCGATCCAAGAAAAGAATCTACTGATCTTGACCGAGGGTTTTCCGACCTACGGCGGTCTTGCCGGTCGCGACCTTGAGGCGATGGCAGTCGGCCTGCGCGAGGTGCTCGAGACGGATTACTTGCGCTACCGGATCGCGTCCACGGCATATTTCGGCCGCCATCTCAGCGAGATCGGTTACCCCATCGTGCAGCCGCCGGGCGGCCACGCCATTTATGTCGACGCGGCCGCACTCTTGCCGCATATCAAGCCGCGGCACTTTCCCGGCCAAGCCCTATTGGCCGAGCTGTATCTGTCAGGCGGGATCCGCGCCGTTGAAGTCGGCAGCGTGATGTTCGGAAAGATCGACCCGCAAAGCGGCGACGAGGTCAGCGCGGCGATGGAGCTGGTGCGCTTGGCCGTGCCTCGTCGCGTCTACACCCAGAGCCACATCGACTATGTCATCGAAGTCATGGCTGATGTGTACAAGCGGCGCCAAAAGATCCGCGGACTGCTCATGACCTGGCAAGCGCCGGCGCTGCGTCACTTCACGGCCCGCTTCGAGCCCGTCTCCGCGTGAACGCGGCGCAGCCGTTTCGCATCGAAGAGTACGTTCGCTGGAGCGACGTCGACGCCGCCGGCATCGTGTGCTACGGCGCGTACGTGCGCTTCGTGGAGATCGCGGAAACGGAGCTGTTCCGCAGCATCGGCATGCCGTACGGCAAAGTGTTCGACCGGTTCGACTGCTGGCTGCCGCGCGTGCATTTCTCATGCGATTTTCACCTGCCCGCGCGGCTGGACGAGAAGCTGGCGCTCAGCGCGTTTGTGAAGCGCTTGGGCAACACCTCGGTCACGTTGGGCTTCGGCATCGACAACGCATCCGGTGCGCGCGTCGCGGATTTTGAAGTCGTGCTGGTCTGTTTGGACCGTCAGAGCTTCAAGTCGCGGCCGCTCCCGGACGGGCTGCGGGCCGCCTTGCAGCGGTATTTGGTCTAGCCCGTTTGTCCGCGGGGCGCAAGCCCGCCCTCGGTCTGTTCGCGAATGCAGTAGCCACAGGGCTCCATCCCTACCTCGTGCGCTTGGCCGTCGGTCAACGTCAGCACGTGGCCTTCCCCCTCGAGCTTGCGGTGGCACTCGCTGCCGGGCGCGTGATAGACCCGTTGTCCTATGATGCAGACCACTTCCATTTGGGCTGGTTCTTGAGTCCTACAGGGGGAGCCTGGGGAGGCCAGCTTGCCCCGCAACGGCCACCCAGCGGCATCCGTTACTGTTGACAGCGGGCCCGAAAAGAGCTGAAGACTGGTTCGGGAGCGCCGATAAGAAGAGAGCGTGGAATTATCAAGATGATCTTACAAACACTACCGGACGCATCGGGTTGGCGGCTCTTCAAGGTCGAAGGCCAGCTCGACTTCGCCGCCGCTCCCACGATCGGGGCGGCACTCATGCACGCCGCCGACATCGAGCACGGCGATCTCCTCATCGACCTTGAGGACATCAAGACCGCGGACGAAAAGGGAGTCGGAACGCTCAAGTTGGCAGTGCGGCGGTTGCTCAACGATCACCCCGGCGTTCACATCGCCATCGTCGCCAAGCACGGCTGGCTTGCGGATGAGCTTGCCAAGGCAGATTACCCCGAGCCGATCGCGGTGTATCGCGACGGCAGCGAAGCGCTCGACTCGATCCATATTCGCCGCGCAGCATAGTTTAGGATTTCGCGCCCGCCGCTTTTTGCGCTTGGCTGCTGCGTCCGTAGACGGCGACCGCTAGAATCTTCCCGTTGACGACGGAAAAAAAGTAGGCGTACTGCGCGGCCTCAGGCGGTCCTTTGGGCGGCGAGGGAGCGATGCTCACTTGCGCAGCCGCGGTGAAGTCGTCACCCACGAGATGGTCCATGATCATGGTCACGTGCGGCGAGCCGGCGAAGACGCTCGCGACCGCCGAACGCTGCTGATCCTTGCCGGCCACGATGTTGCCGTCCGGAAATACCTCCACAAAATCGTCCGCAACCAGTGCCATCGCCGCGTTGAGGTCGTGTTTGTTAAAGGCGTCGACGTAGTTCTGCACGACCAGGGCCGCCGCACCAGGGGGAGCCGCCAGCGCAGGTGCGCGACCGGCCGGGAGCAGCGCGCAGCATAGTGCGCAGGCAAGAAAACCGACGATTCGCCTCCGGGCCAGCAAAGGAGCGACGCGCAAGGCTTTCATAATATTCTTCCTTCCGACGCGAGCCGGTTATGCAGCAATCCGATTCCCCACTCGAGGCAAACATTCATGGCATCAAAACCGCTAGCGCAACGTGTGACGCGCGGCGATTCCATCGCGCGGCATCATCGTTTCGATGCCGCCGACATCGCCGATTTCGCGCATCGCAGCGGCGATCGCAATCCCGTGCACCACGATGCGGCTGCAGGCAAGGCGTCGCGCTTCGGTAAGCGCATCGCTTCGGCCGAGCACACCATTTCACTCTTGCTGGGCTTTGCTGCCTCGTGGTTGGCGGAACGAGGAACTGCGATCGGGTTGGGCTGTTCTTTCAGATTCACGGCCGCGGTGCGCGAAGGCGACACGCTGGAGCTCAAATGGGTCGTGACGCAGAGTTACCCCAAAGACTCGCTCAATGGTATTATCGTGTGTTTCGAGGGCGAGGCGACGAATCAGGACGGCCTGGTAGCGATGCGCGGCACACTCGAGATGCTGCTGCAAGAATAGTCCGAAAACACACGACCGCAGCCTCGTCTGCGGCAGGCGCGCATGGGCGAGTGGCGAACGAGCCTTGTCGATGAAAGATCAAAAAACGCCACAATCATTCGGGGATATCGATCGTCTGCTGGGCCGCGTGGGCAACAAGTACTTGTTGGTGAACGCCGCACGCGTGCGCGCGCAACAGCTCGTGAACGGTGACGAGCCGACCATCGAGGGCTCCAATCCCGAGAAAGCCGTGAGCACGGCGTTCGCGGAAATCGCCGCCGACAAGCTCGACATCGAAATCAATCAGACGCGGGTGCGCGGCGGCTCGTAGTCTCTAGCGCGCGGCTTTCGTCCAGCGCGCCAGCGTTCGCGGCGTCTCGCGAACCACCACTTCATCAATCGACACGCGGTTTCCAACCGCGCGCTGCAGCTTTTCCGCCAGCATCATCGCGACGTTTTCCGCCGTGGTCTGCAGCTTGCCGCCCGAAAATTCCGGACGCTCGTTGAGATCGCAGTGATCGAACTCGTCCACGACGTCGCGCAACAGGTTGAAGTCGACCACCATGCCATGCAGCAGTTCGGCGGCCGACGCGCTGATCTCCACCGCGTAGCGATGACCGTGGCGGCGATTGCACGGTGAATCGTAGGGCACGCTCAATTGATGCGCTGCATCGAAATGACAGCGATAGCTGATCGAGATCAACGGCCCGGTTCGCCCTGCCAGAGCAGGTAGTGCAGCTGCGGCAGCACAGCGATGTTGCGCTCGCGCAACTGCGGACGCGCGAGTACGAGCTCCGTCAGCCAGCGAAGAAAATGCAAGTAGGCGTCGCCCCGGCCGGCGCGCCCGCTTTCGGGTTGGAAGACGATCGGCGTTGCCGGCGGGAGTGCGTCGTCGATGCTCGCCAAGCACGCTGCAGCGTCTGCCACGTCGCGCTCGTCGCCGATGACGAACTTGAGCTGCATGCGACCGCCGGCGCTCGCGCAAAACTTGCGCAGCACGAGCGGTTTGGGAACGTAGCCCGACGTGCCGACCTTGGGGCTGAGGGAAAAGAGCGCCACCTCGGGCAGGTCCGCAAAAATCGTCGCGCTCGTTTCGACCGTGAGGTGATGGCCGGCGAGGCGACGCACCAGCCCGCGGATGTCTTGGGCAAGCGGTTCGCCGCCGGTGATGACGACGTGATGATAGGGTGCGGCCGCGCGCTGCAGCTCGTCCACGGTCGCGAGCACGCCCGCATCGCCCGCCAACGCGTACTGCGTGTCGCACCACGAGCACCGCAGCGGGCACCCGTCGAGGCGTATAAAAAATGAAGGCACGCCGATCAGCCGTCCCTCGCCTTGCAGGGAGACGAAGGTTTCGTTGATCTTCAGCGTTGGCACATGGATTGCGGCTCGGGCGCACATAGCAGAGCAACTTTTTTCGCGCCGCTGCGTCAGGCCACCCGCCGCAAACGAGAGGCAACCGGGTCCTCGCGTCGAAGCGGCCTTTCCTTTCTCACGCGTCTTTTCGAGAGAACGCGCTTCGTCGTTCACCGCGCGGAGGTCATGATGGCTGCAACGCAAGCCCAAGGAATCAGAAACGTCGCCTTCGTGGGACCGCATCATAGCGGGAAGACGACGCTCATCGAAGCGCTGCTCGCGCACAGCGGTGCGATTCCGCGGAAGGGCGCGGTCACGGACGGAAGCGCCACGACCGACCACGATCCCGAGTCCCACGCTCACCAGATGTCGGTGGCTCCAAGCTTTGCTTACCTGCAAAGCGGCAATGCACGCGTCAACATCATCGACTGCCCTGGAGCAGTCGATTTTCTTGAGGAGACCAAAAACGCATTGCTGGCGGCCGACGCCGCAGTCATCGTGGTGGAAGCAGACCCGAATCGCCTGGCGCAGGTCGAAACGATTGTCGACTACCTGGAGTCGCGTTCGCTGCCGCACTGTTTCTGCATCAACCGCCTGGATCGTCCCGGCGCTGATTTTTTCGCGACCTACGCATCGCTGCGGCAACGCTTCGGCAACCACGTCGTCGCAGAACAGGCACCCATCGGTCAAGCGGAAAACTTTTCGGGTTTCGTCGACATCATCACGATGAGCGCATTCAAATACGGCGAGGGCGGCGCGACGACCGGCACCGCGTTGCCGGAAAACTTTGAAGCGAAAAGCCGGGAAGAACTTTTGGAAGCGCTGGCGGATTTCGACGATCATCTCATGGAGGAGATTCTCGAAGGCCAAGAGCCGCCGCTGGACGAGATCGAGCGCGATCTCACGAGCGACGTCAGCGCCGACAAGATCGTCCCCGTGCTCGTCGCGAGCGGCATCCGCGGTTGGGGCGTGCCGCAGCTGCTGGAGCTCGTCCTCAGCCAGTTCCCGGATGCGACGGGCGTGCGGCGCCTCGACCAATCCGGTAAGCCCGTCGAACCGTCGGCGCAAGCACCCTTGGTGGCGCAAGTCTGCAAGACGATCGTGCACCCGCAAAGCGGTAAGCTCTCGATCGCTCGCATCTTCGCGGGGACGATCAATGCAGATACGCAACTCGTCGATACGAGCCGCGGCGATGTGAAGGAGCGCCCCGGCGGGCTCTATGCCTTGCTGGGAAAAAATCAGAGCGCCGTCACCAGCATGGGCCCAGGCAGCATCGTTGCGATCGCGCGACTGGAGCATGCGCAGACCGGGGACACGCTCTGCGCCGGCGGCGCGAAACTCGTGACGCCGCTGCACAAGCCACCGAAACCGGCATTTGGGCTGGCCCTGCGGCCGCACGATCGCGCCGATGAAGCCAAACTGTCGCAATTGCTCGTGCGGATGAAGGAAGAAGATCCGACGCTGCTCGTGGAGCGCGCGGAGTTCACCGACGAGTTGGTGTTGCGCGGCTACGGCGAGATGCACTTGGCGGTGACGGTCGAGCGCCTGCAACGCAAGTACAACGTGAAGCTGGACACGCAGCTGCCGCATGTGCCCTACCGCGAAACGATAACCGGCAAGACCAAACAGCAAGGCCGGTACAAACACCAGACCGGCGGTCACGGCATGTTCGGCGACGTGCACCTTGAGATCGAACCGCAACCTCGCGGCAGCGGCGTCAAGTTCGACGAACACATCGTCGGCGGCGTCGTCCCCAAGCAGTTTTTTCCCGGTGTCGAAAAAGGCGTCCGCGAAGCATTGGAAAAGGGGCCGCTGGGCGGCTTTCCGGTGGTCGATGTTCACGTCACGCTCTACGACGGTTCGTACCATAGCGTCGATTCGAACGAAATGTCGTTCAAGCTTGCGGCATCGCTCGCAATGCGGGAAGGCATGCCCAAGTGCAATCCGGTATTGCTTGAGCCGATCCAGCGCGTGGAAATCACGGTGCCGACCGCCTACACGAGCGCGGTACTGCAGCAAGTGAGCGGGCGGCGCGGGCAGATCCTGAGCTACGGTCCGAGCGAGCAGCGGCGCGGTTACGACATCGTGAAGGCACTCGTGCCGCAGTCGGAGTTGCCGCGTTATTTGACGGAACTGCGCACCGCGACGCAGGGCCTTGGATATTTTTCGGCGGAGCACGATCATTTCGAGTACGCGCCGCCCAAAGTTGTCGCGTCGGTGACCGCCGCGGCAAAGGAGTTAGCGGCTGCCAAATAGCCGGAAAGACGAAGCATGAATTACGGATATTGCCGGCGGCTACGAGAGTCTGCCGGCGTCGGCATGGCCCGCCGCCCCTTCGCGTTGCCGAACGCGAAGCCGCACTACGCACCGGATCGCCCGGCCGCGATCGAACACATCGCGCTGACGCTGCGCTTTGATTTCAAAGAACACATCCTGTTCGGCGAGTGCCGCACGACCTTGCGAGCGGTCGGCAAGCCGCTGCGCACGATCGAGATGGACAGCGCGCAGCTCGTGATTCGGTCGGTGCGCGGCAGCAATGGGAAGAAACTCGATTTCGAGAGCATGGGCGGCAAGCTGCGCATCGACTTGGGCCAGTCGCTGCACACCGGCAAGGCGACCACCATCACGATCGAGTACGAAGCTCGCCAGCCTCGCCAAGGCATTTACTTCATCGGACCGGACGCCGCCTATCCGAACAAGCCGGTGCAAGTCTGGACCCAAGGGCAAGATCAAGACGCCCACTACTGGTTCCCCTGCATCGACTACCCCAACGCGAAAGCTACCACCGAAGTGACGGCGACAGTGCCGTCCGACTTCTTCGTGCTCAGCAACGGCAGCCTCGTTTCGGCCCTCGAGGACAAGAAACTCAAAACCAAGACCTATCATTGGAAGCAAGAAACGCCGCACGTCACCTATCTCGTCAGTTGCGTGGCCGGCAAGTTTTCCGGGCACACCGACAAGCTCGGCGACCTTGCGGTATCGTATTACGTGCAGCCGGGCCGCGAAGCCGACGGTGCGCGTTCGTTCGGCAAGACGCCGAAAATGGTGAAGTTCTTTTCAGATAGCCTCAAAGTGCCCTATCCCTACACGAAGTACGCGCAAATCGCGGTTGCGGACTTCATCTTCGGCGGCATGGAAAACACGTCGGCGACGACGCAGACCGACACGACGCTGCACGACGCCCGCGCTCACCAGGACTTTTCCAGCGACGGCTTGGTCGCGCACGAGCTCGCCCACCAGTGGTTCGGCGACCTGCTCACCTGCCGGGACTGGTCGCATGCCTGGCTCAACGAAGGCTTTGCGACCTACTTCGAAGCGCTTTTCAAGGAGCACGACCTCGGCGCGGACGAGTTCGACTACTACCGCATCGCGCTCGCCAGCCGCTACTTCGAGGAAGACCGCGACCGCTATCGGCGCCCAATCGTCACGAACATCTACTCCGAGCCGATCGATCTCTTCGATCGCCACTTGTATGAAAAAGGCGCGCTCGTCTTGCACATGGTGCGGCGCATGCTCGGTGACGAGCTGTGGTGGGCCTCCATGCATCGCTACGTTGCGGATAACGCGAATCAAGCGGTAGAGACCATCGATCTCGTCCGCGCCATCGAAAAGGTGACCGGCCGCAACTTGCGCGCCTTCTTCGACCAGTGGATCTTCAAGGCGGGTCATCCGGAGTTCCGCGTGCAGTATCAATGGGATCCTGAGACCAGCTCCGCGCGCGTCACCGTTGCGCAAACGCAAGAAGCCAGCGACGGGACGCCGCTGTTCACGGTGCCGCTCACGCTGGCGTTCGGCTTTGGGCAAAAACCGGAAATGCGCTTTGGGGTCAACATGGACCAAAAGGAGCAGACTTTCACCTTTGCGCTCGAGCACAAGCCCGAGGTATTTGCGTTCGATCCCGATGGCGACATTCTCAAGACGGTTGAGCTCCAGGTGCCGCGCGAGATGCTCCAACGGCAAGCCCAAAGCGAGCGCAATCTGGCCGCCCGGGTGGATGCGATCAGGGCGCTGGCGCGCGATCCGGCGCCGGACGTGGTGGATGCGCTGGCGCACGTGCTTCGCGGCCGCGCGTTTTGGGGCGTCAAGGCGCAAGCCGCTGCGACGCTCGGCAAGATCCGCTCGGAGCGCGCCTTCAAGGCGCTCGTCGCCGCACGCGACGTCGATCATCCCAAGGCGCGGCGCGCGGTGGCCGACGCGCTCGGCAGTTTTCGCGGTGACGAGGCGTGCGATGCGTTAGCACCGCTCCTGAAACGCGACGCTTCCTACTTCGTGGAGGCATTCGCGGCAACCGCGATGGGCAAGACGCGTTCCCAAAAAGCGTTTGCGTTGTTGCAAAAAGCGCTGGACAAAGAATCGTGGAACGACATCGTGCGCGCGCATGTGTTCAGCGGCTTCGCCGAGCTCGGAGACGAGCGCGCGATCCCGATCTGCATCGAGTGGTCGAAGTACGGGAAGCCGCCCTACGCCCGCGATGCCGCGATTGAAGCGCTGGGCAAACTCGGGCAAGGCAAGAAGAACGTCTGCGAGCGGCTGCTCGATCTCATCGACGACAAGAACTTTCACACGCGTATGGCGGCGCTCGACGCGCTGGAGGCGCTGCACGAAGCGGCCGCAATCGCGCCGCTCGAACAGTTGGCGACGCAGGATGTGGACGGCCGCCTGAAACGGCGCGCCACGGAGGTCACGCGCTCGATCCGCGAGTATTTGGAAAAGCCCGCCGAGATCAAACAACTGCGCGACGAGCTCGATGCGATGCGCGAGTCGAACAAGGGACTGTTGGATCGGCTCGACCGCCTGGAATCGAAGTCCAAAGTCAAAGCCTGAAAAGCGCTTGCCCCAGGCGCTGCGGCTTTAGACCTATTTCGCGAGCATCACCGAGGTCGCCTTGATCATCACGGTCACGGCATCGCCGACTTCCAGTTCAAGCTCGGCGACCGACTCGGCCGTGATGATCGCAACGACGTGGTTATCGCCGACGCGGACGCTCACTTTGGCGATGAGACCGTTGACCTCCACGTCCTGAATGATCCCGGGCAGCTTGTTACGCGCGCTAGACTGCATGCTGTTCGTTCCCTTGGCCCGCCGGCTTGTCGCGAACCGCGAACGCGATGGAGAAGGCCGAAATCACGTCGGGTTGATCGATATCGAGGCGCAGCAGCGACCGGATGCGATCCAGCCGGTACCGCACGCTGTTGCGGTGCAGGAACATCTGCTCGGCGGTTTTGTCGACGCGCAACCCGCACGCGTAGTAGTTGCGCAGCGTCGCCGCAAGATCGTTGCCGCGCTCGGCGCTTTCACGCTCGAGCGGCTGCAAAAGCCTGCGGCACCCCTCCGCCGCGCCCGGATCGGCGCTCGCGGCCTGCACGATGCGCTCGAGCGTCGCAGTGAGATTCGCCGCGACCAAACTTTGCATCACACGCTTAGAACGCGTTGAAGATGACGAGGTTGCCCGCCGGGTCGAGCGCTTCAATCAAACTGCCATCGGTGTGCAGCGACGACAACGGCAATCCGTAGATGCCGCGGTCGGGATTGATGCGCCCGTCGAAGGCGATCGTCAGCGTTGGATTCACGAGCGAGCCCGGTGTCAGCCCGAGCGTGTT
>DATGHT010000217.1:0-5353 GCA_035307865.1 Candidatus Eremiobacteraceae bacterium
CGCTCCACAACTGCCCCCCAGCGTCCAAGTCGCACGCCACGCAAAGCTGCTCGCACCCGCCGCAAGCCGCAGCTGCACGGCCAGCATCTCGATCGCAAAGGGCGCGCGAAAAAATATCAGCGGCTCAAATCACTGAGCGAGCGCGCGAACAAAAAAGCGGTCCTGCTCGAAGCGCTGGAACGGCGCGAGAGCAAGGCCGATGCGCTGCGCCAAGTCCTTCGCGGCCTCCGCATGCCTGTTGCACGCGAGCTCTCAGAGGCTTCAGTCGAGCAACGCCGGCTCCAATATCTGCGCATTCCGATGCCCGACGTCGCGCTTGCAAGAACAACTCCGCGGGCCGCGCAGCTTCATGCTGCCAAAGCATTCTCCGCACGCGCGGCCTGCGCCGCAATTCTGGCTGCGTTCGCGCTGCCGTTGCTGGTCGCGTTGTTCACCGACGTCGTGCCGCAACCGAATCCGCTGAGCCGGCAGAACGTCGCGCTGGTCGCCATCCGCCAGCCTGCGTTGGAGAGCATGCGCCTTCAGCCAACTCACCTGAGCACGCATGTGAGAATCTCCATTCCGGCGGTGAAGCGGTCCGTAGTTCGCAGGCCGGCGACATTGCTGAAGGCACGGCAGCAGCCGCGCGCCGTTGCGCCCGCCGAAGAAGTGGTCGCGGTGCATAGCCGCCAGCGCGATCAATGGCAGCTGAGCGCCCCGTATGCTCAAAGTGCGATCCTCCACCCAAAGCGGCCGCAGAACGTCGTGCTCGCGCTGCCGTCTCCCGTGCAAGCTATTCCGCAAAACATTGTCGCGCAGGCTGACCAGGCTGCCGGCTTTAGCGTGACGGCACAGCCCGTCGGGCCGCATCTCATCAACGTCGGATGGACCCCGCTGAAAGCGCCAAGCGCTATCGCCGGTTATAAGGTGTATCGCTCAAGCGGTGAAGGCGAAGCGAATCAGCTCGTCGCCGACCTGCCTGCGGACCGGAGCAGCTGGCGCGATACATCCATCGATCCCGGCAACCGCTACCGCTACGTCGTGAGTGCGGATGTGCCGGATCAGGACATCCACGCAAGTGCCGACACCGTGACCGCGCCGGCCGAGTTGCCGCCGGCGGACGTCAGCGTGCTTGCGGGCAAAGGCATGTTCTTGTATTTTTCGTCGGTAGCGGGCGATCCCCACGACTATCGCAAGTACGACCCCGACGCCGTGATCGCCGAAGCGCAAAAGGCAGGCATCCGCGTGATCGAATTGCGCATGGCGCGTGGCACGAGCTTCATGGCGGAAACGCCTGCGGCGCGCGCCTGGCTCAACAACATCATCGACGCGGCAAGCACGGCCGGCATCAAACTGGTCGCCTGGACCGTGCCGCGCCGGGTGACGACCGAAGACGTGCTGCAGTCCGTGTCCGCGGCTGAGTACACGACGCCGAGCGGCAACGGTTTCGTCGGGCTCGCGCTCGACTTGGAAACCGGCGCGCGTTACATGGGCGACGGCGCCGCCGCCAAGGAGAGCATGGTTCGCTACATCGATGCAGTGCGCAGCGCCGTCGGATCGCACTATCTCTTGATCGCCACCGTGGCTTCGCCGCTGATGGGCCATCTGACCAACGCCGATTTTCCGTACGCGCGCATCGCTGCGTATGCGGACGTCATGCAACCGATGGAGTACTGGCACTACTTCGATGAGAGCGTGCACCACGCGTATGCGCACCGCGAGGTCGCCGGGGTCGCTGCCGCGACCGTGCTCCGCACCCGGGCGCTCGCCGGTCGCGATATTCCGGTTGACATCGCCGGACAGAGTGTCGATCTGGAAGGCACAGGCGCCCCGTCAGGTCGCGAAATCTCGTGGTCGCTCGACGCCGCTAAATCCGTCGGCGCAATCGGGGAAACGTTCTTCGATTGGGCCGGCACGCAACCGGACGCGTGGGCCGCAATCCAGGCCTTTGAGTGGTAAGGGCAGAAGAACAAGCCCGCCATGACGTTCGATACCTCAACCACTCAACCGGTCGAGCGCGTCGACCTGCGTGAAATGCCATCCTGGGAACGCCACGATCGCGTTCTCGCGTCCTTCGACAGACTCGCACCCGGGCAAGCCGCCGAATTCATAAACGACTACGAGCCCAAAGCGCTGCGTTCGGAACTTGAAGCCGAGCGCGAAGGCACTTTCTTTTGGGACCTGCGCAACGCGGGCGACGGGCGCTGGATTCTCCGCTTGCAGCGTCTCCCCGACCCTTCGATGCAAGGCGACACTCCCCGCATCGCGTTCTTGCGCCAGATTCGCATGCTTCGCAACGCGCATACCGACTTGCTGCGCGAGATCGACCGCGTTGCCAAAGAACGCAACTACCACGACCGGATGGTGATCGTCGCTGAAGGGACGAACTGGCCGACGCTCGGCATCGTCCGGCGCGGCGTCGTGGAAGTGACGCGGGCTGCCGACGAGGGGCGGGAAATCGTCTTGTACGACGTTTCTCCTTACAGCATGTTCAATGAAGCCGCGGTGTTTGACGAGGGCACGGCTGAGGCGACCGTCATCGCGCGCGGCGAGGTGGAAATCGTCGAGTTGCCCGCCCAGTTCGTGCGCGGACTGTTGCAACGCAGTCCCGAGATCGCGTTGGGAGCGGCCCGTTTTTTCGCGCAACGCCAACGCCGGCTTTCGGGGGCGGCGGGCAACCTTGCCTTTGGGCGGGTACTGACGCGCATAGCGCGCGTGCTCATCGACTACGCCTCGCCGCAAGCGGGGATGGCTCCGGGCGGCGCGGGCGTCGAGCGCATCACGCAGTCCGACCTCGCTGCGCGCGTAGGAACCGTGCGCGACATGGGCAGCCGTGCGCTGTCGCACTTGGAGGACCTGGGTGCTTTGGAACTGCGCCGCGGACGCGTCATCAAGCTCGACCGCGCCAAGTTGGAAGAGATCGTTCGCAACGGCCGCTAGCGAAGTGAGAGGCTTAAGAAACCTTCGCGATTGACACGCGCGTGCGGCCGCGTTGCTCCTCGCCCACGTAGTCCTTGATGATCGAGCTCAGCACGTTGATCGCTTCGATGATCTGCGCGGGCAGCAGGTTGCCAACCGCCAAGCGGAAGGAGCGGTCATGACGATCGCTGACCGCAAAGGCGCGCCCCGGAATAAAACTGACGCCATGCGGCAGCGCGCGTAGCAAGAGCGTCTCCGCAGAGCAGCCTTCGGGCATGGTGACCCACACCGATCCGCCGCCGCGGGGGTGGGTCCAACGAACGCTGCGCGGCATGGTTCGTTCCAGCGCCGCGAGCAACGTGCTGAGCTGGTCGCCCCATTGACGGCGCATCTGCGCGTCTTGGCGCGCGATGCAGCCCGAATCGAGCAAGCGGCGCAGGATCAACTGCAAGAACACGTCCGAGCCGCGGTCGACGATGTCTTTCGCAGCGACCAGCCTCTCCAAGATGTGCCCGGTGGCAACTGCAATGCCCAGGTTCATGAGCAAGCCGCGCGAGATGGCGCGGACGTAGATGATCCGCCCGTCAGGATCGTCGCACAGCATGGGCGTTTGCGGCCGGCCGCGATAGTGCAACGGTGCGAATGAATCGCATTCGAAGATCAGCCAACTGTGGCGGCGGGCGAGCTGGTAGAGTTCGTGGCGGCGCTGCTCGTGCAGCTCGAGGCCCGTTGGGTTTTGGGCGCGTGGAGAGGTCACGACGATGCGGACGGGCTCGCGCGCGGTCAGCGCCTCGAGCAAATCGGTGCGCATGCCTTTGTCATCCATCGGCACGCCCACCAGACGCAGGCCGCGCAAGCGCGCCGCGTCGACGATGCAGAACTGGCTCGGATCCTCGATTGCGATGGCGTCGCCGTCGTTGCAAAAAGCGAGCAGCGTCAAGACCAGCGCTTCCTCATAACTGTTGGTGATGAGGATGCGGTCGGCGCTCACGTCCACGCCTTCATCGCGCAAGTGCGCTGCCATGGCGCTGCGCAATTCGGGCAGACCTTGCGTGTCGGTCGGGCGGCAATGGGCCACCTCGGCGTCGAGCGCAACCCTGCGCATGATACGCCGGCTGAGCGGCAGCATTTCACCACCGTAGCTGGGCACGCTGAAGAAACTCCACTGGGCGTGTCCGCATGCTGCAGGCAATCGATAGATGTAGCTCAAGTTTGAAGTCGATTTGGGATGAGCGAACGTTCGCTGCCAAGCCAAGTTGGCAGAATCCGGCGGCGCCGGGTCGCTGGTTTTGGGCAGGGGGTGGGCGACGAACGTGCCAACGCCTGGCCGCGCCGCGACCAATCCGCGTTCGCCGAGAACGCGGTAGGCATGCGCAGCGGTCACGATGCTGACGCCCAGGCCGTTCGCGAAATCGCGCACGCGCGGCATGGCGCTGCCATATTGCAACTGGCCGGAGGCGATCAGGTTTGCGATGCAGTCGGCGAGCTGCGCGTATAAAGGACCGCTCCCGCTGAGAGGGGCTTGCTTGATTACCGTGAGTGCAGCATCGCCTGGCGTTGCAGAATTACGCAGTGCGGTCGTCATAATTTCGCCTATCCGTGCGGAACAATGAACCTAATTCAGTTTGGGTGTCCCGTATTCGTGGCTGGATTGCGAAACCTTGTCCGGCTGCCAAAAATGCGGCCGTCGATCGCGGCCAGTCCTGCGAAAATGACCAGCACGCCCGCCACGTTGAGCAAGCTCAATTGCTCCTTGAGGACGAGCGCACCTAAGAGCAGTGCGCTCACCGGTGTGAGGAACGTGACGAGCAACGCGTTGGTGGCACCGGCCCGTGCAAGTATAGAGAAGTACAGGACGTACGCCACCGACGTGGAGAGCAGAGCAAGCGCAAACAAAGCGCTCCATGCCACAGGAGACGGGGAGTGCGTGAACGTCCACGGCCGGTCGATCGCGAGCGCCAATGGAATCATCACGATCGCCGCGGCGGTGAGCTGCCCGGAGGCAACAGCGACGGGCGAGACGTGCAGAGCTTGAAAACGCCGCCCGTAGGCGGCAGCGCAAGCGTACATGACGGCAGAAACCACGACAGCGATTTGCGCCAAGCTGGTCAGGTTGAAGCCACGCAATACATCCGGTCCGATCAGCAGCGCTCCTCCTACCAATCCGAGTACGACTCCCACGACGCGATTCGGTGTCAGGCGTTCTTGTTTCGTGAGAAAATGCGCCAGCAAAACGGAGAATACCGGCGTCGTGGCGTTCAGGATCGAGGCAAGTCCGCTGCTGATGCGAATTTCGCCCCAGACGATGAGCGTGAAGGGAATGACATTGTTCAGCAATGCCATGATGAAAAAGGCGCGCCACACAGCAGCACCTTTCGGGAGCGATTGGCCGGTAGCGTAGAGGAAGGCTACCAAGGCGCCAGCTGCGATAATGACGCGCAACATGACGATCGTC
>DATGHT010000218.1:0-5045 GCA_035307865.1 Candidatus Eremiobacteraceae bacterium
AAACCAGGCAGCAAACTCGGTCGCAAGAAACGATAGTCGTCAGACAGTGGGTTGACGATCGGCACGATATCTTCCCAAAACGGTACGCCCGACCGCTCCCACGCTGCCAGCGTTCGCGAACCCTGCAGAGAGATGCTGACGATCTCACGATACCCGAGCGCTGCGAAGTGCGCCGACAGCAACGTTTCCTGATCGTACTGGCCTTGCGGGATCGCCTGCGGCGCAGCGATGACGCTGACCTCAGGGATTCCTGCGAAACCGATGCCGCGTGCGACTTCCTCGATGAGATCGACTTCTTCGATGATATCGCGGCGCCAATACGGCACGACTGCTTGCAGCGGCGATTCGCCGGAGACGGCGATCTCGATCGCCGTCAGCGCTTCGCGCATCTGCGACACGGAGAACGATGCGGCCAAAACCGCATTGACGCGCTCGGGCCGAACGCTCACGGTGTGCGGCGGCCCCGGCTTGCTGCCGGCCTCGACCACCTGCGACGCTGTGCCGTTGGATTGCGCCAGCAGCTGCGCAGCCCGGCGGCGGCCGATTTCCGGCAGCTCGAGCGGCAGATCTTTTTCGTGTCGCAACGCTCCTTCGGTGCGCAAGCCGAGGGCGATGGAGGCACGGCGGATGCGCGCGCCGACGAAATTCGGCGATTCGAGGAAGATGTTGCGCGTCTGTTCCGTGACGCCCGACTCGGCGCCGCCCATAATGCCGGCGATGCCGACGGGACCGGCGCCGTCCGCCATCACCGGCGTGCCGGCAGGGAGCTCACGCTTCACGCCGTCGAGCGTCGTCACGCTTTCGCCAGCGGTCGCCGCGCGCGCCACGATCCGCGCACCGCGAAGTTTGTCCGCGTCATAAAAGTGCAGCGGCTGACCGGTTTCGATCTGGACGTAGTTGGAGACGTCCACAAACCAGTTGATGCTACGCATGCCGGCTGCCTGTAAGCGCAACACCATCCACAGTGGCGTGCGCCGGTAGGTGACGCTCGCGAAGTGTTGTCCGAGCAAACGCCGGCAGACGCCCACGTCTTCGATCGCAATCGCGATCGGGCTGGGCGCGTCACCCGTTGAGGGCGGCAGTTCGGGCACGCGCAGCGGCGCGCGCAAACCCGCAGCTGCCTCGCGGGCCAAGCCGATGATCGCAAGGCCATCGGGGCGATTGGAGGGGACGTCCACGTCGAGCACGGCATCGCCGAATCGGGCCGCGTGCCAAAAATCATCGCCGACCCGCGATTCCTCGTCCATGATGAGGATGCCGTCGGGGTATTCACCCGGCAGCGCGAGTTCGTCGGGCGAGCACATCATGCCGGCGGATTCTACCCCGCGCAAGGTGCTGCGCTCGATGCGCTTGGTGCTGCTCGCAGCGGCGCCGTCCTTGGTAGCGCGCGAATACACGGTGGCGCCGACGAGCGCGATCGGGACCTTGTCACCAGCAGTGACGTTCGTCGCGCCGGTGACGATCTGCAGGCGCTCGCGTCCGACGTCCACCAAGCCGACCAGCAGACGGTCGGCGTTGGGGTGGCGTTCGAGCGTTTCGACGCGGCCAACCACGACGTGGGCGGGCATCGGCTGTTCCGCGATGTCGTCAACGGTGAAACCGCGGGCGGTCAACGCCTCAGCGAATGCTTGCGGGGCTGCGTCAGTTTGGACAAAATCGCGCAGCCATGAGATCGGAGCCCGCATCTACGCAAACTGTTCCAAGAAGCTCAAATCGTTTTCCGTGAACAGGCGAATGTCATCGATGCCGTGGCGCACCATCGCGATGCGCTCGATTCCCAAACCAAACGCCCAGCCCGAATAGACCTCAGGGTCGTAGCCGGCGGTGCGCAACACCTGCGGGTGTACCATGCCGCTGCCACCCATTTCGAGCCAGCCCGTACCACCGCACGTGCGGCAACCGGAGCCGTCGCAGACCGGGCAGGACACATCGACCTCCGCCGAGGGCTCCGTGAATTGGAAGTAGGAGGGGCGGAAACGCGTGCGCCTGGTTTTGCCGTACAGATAGCGGCAGAGATCGCTGACCAGGCCTTTGAGATGGCCGAACGTGATCCCGCGATCGACCTGCAAACCCTCGAACTGATGGAACATGAATGCATGCCGGGCGTCGAGCGCATCGCGCCGGTAGGTCTTGCCCGGCACGATGATCGCGATGGGTGGAGGATGCGCGAGCATGGTACGCACCTGCATCGGCGACGTGTGGGTGCGCAGCAAGGAACCCGTGGGCAGGTAGAACGTGTCCATGGCATCGCGCGCTGGGTGGTCGGCGGGGATGTTCATCGCCTCGAAGTTGTAAAACTCCGTCTCAACTTCGGGCCCCATGACAATCGCGAAGCCGCGGCTGCGGAAAAACGAGGCGACGTCGTTCAGCGTGCGGCGCAGCACGTGCAGCGATCCGAGCCGCGGCCGGCTGCCCGGAAACGTGACGTCGTACGTGCGCGCCAGTTCGTCCGTGAGCAGCGCTCGATGGATGCGCTGGTCCGCACGCGCGAATTCCGCCTCGATGCGCTCCTTCGTCTCATTTGCGTGACGACCGAAATCGGCTCGCTCTTCCTTCGCAAGCTTGCCCACACCGGACATGACCTGCGACAGCCGTCCGCCTTTGCGACCGAGAAAATCAGTGCGCAGGCTTTCGAGCTCGGCCTCGGTTTGCGCAGCAGCCGCTTTGGCAATGAGTTCGCGTTCGAGTGCAGCTAGTTGATCGAGCATCCTGTTGTCAAAAAGAAATGGCCGCTAGAGAATGCGGCCACGAAGTATACGGAAGTTCGGATTTCGCCTCGGGCGCTCGGGCGCCCGGTATCTAATGAGAATCTTGAGGCGCCATCCGCTTATAAAGTAAGTAAGCCTTGATTGAACCAGTCGTTAGGAACAGTTTCCAAAACAGCTCCGGCGATAGTAACAGAGCAGTCGACCTCCTTGCGTCTCAGGTTCACCGGGCCTCAGTATAGCACAGGTGAAGAAATAGACGCAAGGCTGCATGGGGCTTGACTTTTGCGCAACACTTGTTCCACGGGCGCTCGCGTTTTAGAGCAGCCCCTGCGCGCGCGCGAATTCGTAGAGCAAAATCGAACCGGCGACCGCCGCATTCACCGACTCCACGCTTGCCCGCTGCGGAAGCGCGACGGTCGCGTGCAGATCCTGGGCGGGCACGTCGCGAACGCCGCGGCGCTCTTGGCCGATCAAGAGCGCGACCCGCCGCGGCACTGTGACCGCACGCACGTCTTGGCCGGCTGCGTCAGCTGCCACCAGTTGCAAGCCGTTCTCAACCGCGCTCCGGCGAAACTCCGGCCACTCGCCATACCGCACGATGGGGATGCGCAGCAGCGACCCCATCGAGGCGCGCACGACTTTGTCGTTGTACGGCTCGACCGCGTGGGCGCCGAAGCAGACCGCCGCAGCACCGAAGGCTTCCGCGCTGCGCAGGAGAGTGCCGGCGTTGCCGGGATCGGAGAGATCGTGCAACACGAGCACGAGCGCCGCGCGATCCGGCGGCAGCAGCGCTGCCAAGTCTTCGAGCTTGCGATCGAGGAAAGGAAGGACTGCGACCGTTCCCTGGGGCGTCTTGGTTTGCGCGAGCGATGCCATCGTTCGCTGCTCGACGGAAAAGAGTTCCGTGCTGGCAGCGAGCCGGCGTTCGATCGAATCCGGCAGCGGCGCGTCTTGCGTGTGGAAAACCTGGGCGACCGGAAGCTTGGCTTCGACCGCCGCCGCAAGCAAAGAGGGACCTTCTATAAGGAAACACCGCCGTTCGAGGCGGTGCTTTTTGTAATGCAAGAGTCGCGCGGCATGGACCGCGGGGTGATGGAAGCCGGCGCTTCCGATCGGCACGCGATTAGGCGCGGGCGGGATCCGCAGGCACGTGTTTCTTGGCGATCTCCAAAAGGCGGGCGAAGGCGGTTTGATCGTTGACGGCCAGGTCCGCCAAAATCTTGCGGTTGACCTTGAGGCCTTCTTTCTTGAGCCCACTCATCAGCCGGCTGTAGTTCAAACCTTCGGAGCGTGCCGCCGCGTTGATGCGCGCGATCCACAATGATCGAAAATCACGCTTGCGACGGCGCCGGTCGCGAAAGGCGTAGAGCCGCGAATGCAGCAGCGCC
The DNA here is from genome assembly GCA_035307865.1 of Candidatus Eremiobacteraceae bacterium. Lineage (GTDB taxonomy): Bacteria > Vulcanimicrobiota > Vulcanimicrobiia > Eremiobacterales > Eremiobacteraceae > JALYZS01. The sequence goes on from DATGHT010000218.1 coordinate 4,097, forward strand.
TCGTTGGCGGCTTTGTACGTGCGTCCGCGCGCACCGCGGAAGCCCTTGACGGCTTTCAAAACTTTGTTGCGCTTCTTGAGCGCCATTACTCCGCGTTTGACGCGTGCCATGACTTGTTATCTCCTCGATCGCTTATGCGTATGGCAGCTGGCGCTTGAGGCGCGGCGTGTCGGTCGCATTCGCCACTACTTGCTTGCGAAACTTGCGAATGCGTTTCGGCGACTTCTTGGTGAGAATGTGGCTGCAGCCCGAGAATTGCCGCTCGCGCACGAACTTCCCGGTCCCCGTCACTTTGACGCGTTTTGCCGCGCCGCGGTGCGTTTTGAGTTTTGGCATAGTCTTTATCCTTGCGTCGTTGCTGCTTTGTGATCGCCGGCTGCGCGCGCTGCCCTTTGCGCTGCCGCCGAAGCGATAATTTCCTGGCGCGGTGACAAAATCATGAACATATTTCTGCCCTCGAGCCTCGGCTCGCGTTCTACCATCGCGAACTTGGCTGTGTCCGCTGCCACGCGCTCCAAAATCTTCCGGCCTTGTTGCGCGTAGGCGATTTCACGCCCGCGAAACATGATCGTCACCTTGACTTTGTCACCATCGAACAAGAGCCGCTCGGCGGTGCGGAACTTCACCTGATAATCATGCTCCTCGATCTTGGGCCGTAACTTCACCTCGCGCAGCTCCATGTTGTGCGCCTTCTTGCGCGCCTCTTTATCTTTCTTGTTCTGCTCGTAGCGCAACCGTCCGTAGTCGTCCAGCCGGCAGACGGGAGGCACCGCGGTGGGCGACACTTCGATGAGATCGACCCCGCGATCGCGAGCTAGGGAGAGAGCATCGTACGTCGACATGATGCCGAGTTGGGCGCCGTCGTCTGCGATCACGCGGACTTGCGGCACGCCAATTTGTTCGTTGACGCGAAGCTGCCGGCTAATGAGAGCGCGCTCCGCTGCGGTTC
>DATGHT010000219.1:0-2929 GCA_035307865.1 Candidatus Eremiobacteraceae bacterium
GCTCCGCCTCGTCCAGCTTGTTGCTGCGCATATAGTAGATCGCTTCGATGTTGCGACTGAGGACTTTGCCGTTCTTCTCGCGCGCGAGCACCTTCGCGAGCTTGAGCGCATCATCCGACTTCGCAGCCGTGAACAGCGACACCGCGACGAGGTACGTCAAGAAGACGTCCAAGTGCCGCGTCGCAAGCGCTTGATTGTAGAACGTCATCGCTGCTTTGAAATCGCCGGATTCGTTCAGCGCGTCCGCGATCACGAGGCGGTAGACACCGGGCGTGGTGCCGCCGACGGCTCGCGACCACAGCGAACGGACGACCTTGTTGACTTCTCCTTCGTCGAGCAGCGCGACGATGCGCGCGGCTTCGTCGGGGGTCAAGAATTGCTCCGCTCCCAGCAGCTTGACCGTCGCAGTCGTGCGCGGAAACGCATTCGGACCGGCTGACGCCGCCCGCCTGGGCTCCGTCGCTCCATTTGTCTCGACGGCGGATGGCTCGACCGCCGCGGGAGCACCGTTTGCGCCGCCGCCCGCAGAACTCGAGCTGTTCGAAATGAGCTGCGACATCGCGCGCATCTGGGCGGTGATCGCATCGGCCTGCTGCCGCCGGGAAGCGATGACCGAACGCATTGAGTCAGCGGCGAGCTCGGCCTCGCCCCGCTGCTGCTCCAGCGAGCGCATCAGCGCTTCGAGCTGCACGCCCGCCGCTTCCGCTTGCTCCTTGCGCTGGCGCATCGCGCTGAGAGCGCTTGCGATTTGGTCGGCATCGCTGCGCAACAAGGCGATGGCGTCGTTCACTGCCGCCGACTTGTTGTGCACGTCGGCGAGTTGCCGGTCGGCTGTTTCGGTCGCATCACGCACCGTCGCGACACGCTCGCGCAACTGGTTGACCTCGCCCGCCATCGCAGCAGCTGCCCGGCTGGTGGACTCGATATCGCTTTGTATGTGGTCAAGCGCGGACGCTAGATCATCGAAGGCGGCGGTCACCGTGCCGGCGGTGCGATCTTTTTCCGTCAACAACGCGTCGATGGAAGAGCGCAACGCGGTGAGATCCTGCAAGGCGGCTTCCTTTTGCCGTGCGATATCGGCGAGCGCCGCATCTTCCTGCGCTTTGGCTTGCAGGGTCGCATCGAGCTGTGTTTGCAGATCGAGCAAGGACATCTCCAACGCCGAACTTTGGTTCTTCAGGGAGGCGATGACGTGCTGGGCTTCGCCCAGCTCGCGCTCGAGATCGAGCCGGCGACGCTGGGTCTCGGCGACCGACGCCGTCACACGTTCGAGCGCCGGAGCCAGATGTGTGTCTTGATCCATATCCATCTCTACTATAGTAATACCACACTGCCAAGGGGCGGCACCCTTTTTTTTATCTTAAGACCCAGGCACCAAGGGGGCTCGACTCCCGGGGCGGTGCGTTTGAACTAAACCTCTGAGTCCACTTCTGTTCCGTACAGCCTTGCTCGTATCCCATCACGGAGCCGCAGCGAGGCCGAGCCGCGCTATCGCGGGCCGGATCCCGAGACCTTGAATCACGATCGTGAAGAGCACGACCGCGAAAACCATTGCAATCAGCAGCTCGCGGTTTGGTTCTTGATAGGGCAGGCTCAACGCGAGCGCCATCGAGAGCGCACCGCGCAGACCGCCAAGTACGAGTAGGTGCTGCCATGCCCGCGGGATGGGATGGCCGAAAAGCGCGCTCAGCCAGCTCAAGCCGTACACTCCGAGGAAGCGGGAGGCGGCGACGACGCCGACGCCCCACAGCGCGGGCGCGATCGACCGGTAGAGCGTTCCCAGATTGATCGAAAGCCCCACGAGCAAGAAGAGCAGCGAGTTCGAAAGGAAAGCGATGAGTTCCCAAAACTGGTTGACCGACTGGCGGGTAGCGGAAAATGAGCCGAAGCGCTCGCCGATGCGCGAAAGCAGCAAGCCCGCGACGATAACTGCCAGGAGGCCGGAAACGCGCAGGTGTTCGGCGGTGAGGTACGCGCCATACGCCACGACCAGGGTGCTCGTGGCTTCGATGAGATAGTCGTCGGTCAGACGCAACAGCAGTAAAGCGATAATCCCGAGCGCAAGGCCGATAGCGACACCTCCGGCGCTCATGGTCACAAAACTCACGAGCGGCGACAGGCTGCCATCCTGGAATCCGGCGAGCGAAGTCAGCAACGTTATTTTGAACGCGAGGACCGCAGCGGCGTCGTTGAACAAGCTTTCGCCCTCGAGGATCGTGCCGAGTTCAGCGTTGACTCTGAGTGCGCGAAAGATGCCCATGACCGCTATCGGATCCGTGGCAGCGACGATCGCTCCGAACAACCATGCGGTCGCCGGCGCAAAGTGAGGGCCGGCTACCAGGACGATGCGCGCAACTACCATGGCGATGAGGACGCCTGCCGTGGCGAAGAGCGCGATCGGCAGCCAATGCTTCCGTAAGTGGTCGAGCGGCAGCGTCCATGCGCCGGCGAACAACAGCGGCGGGAGAAAGACGACCAGCGTGAGGTCGGGGGTGAGCGCGAATGCGACGTGCCTGGGCCAGATTCCGATAAGCAGCCCGGCGATAACGAGACCGACGGTGTAGGGAATCCGCATGTAGCGCGTTGCGATCGCAACGGCGATCACCACCAAGAACAACCCCAACAGCAGCGTGACCGCCGGTTCGGTCGGGTTCATCGCTGGACCGAAGTCTGGCGGCCTTGCGCACAGGTCCGGCTGCTCGCCGCCGACAATAGCGCGGCATGCCACGAATAGACCCTGCGCCAGGCGAGGTTCCCGCAGCCGTTCAAGCCGTGCTCGACCGTCAAGAAAAACGCTATGGCAGCGCGCTCTACAACCATCTCGTGCTCGCTCGCTGCCCGACGATCTTCGCGGGCTTCCGGGCGATGTGGGACGGAATCGATGAGAGCGCTCTGTTGCCCGCGTCGCTGCTTTCCTTATTGAATCTGC
>DATGHT010000220.1:0-5364 GCA_035307865.1 Candidatus Eremiobacteraceae bacterium
TCTTGCCCCGCAGAAGCGCAGGCGTCAGCGGATCGGAATTGAGCCACTGCTGCGCGCCATCGAAAGGGAGGATCGTCTTGACGTCCGTGAGGGCACTCGCCGGTGCAATCAGGGCGAGCAGGGCCAAAAGCGCAATCGCGAGGCGCCTCATGGCTCGATGATGCCGGATGCGATGACTTCCTCTCCAATTTCGTCGTAGAGCACCATGAGTTGCCCGGGCGTGACGACGGGGACGGTCTGCGCAAATTCCACGTGCAGTGCGCCGTCGGGCTGCACAACAGCGCGCGCCGGTACGGCCTTGCTGCGGTAACGGCAGACCGCAAGTCCCTCGGCTGCTCCGTCCGCGTAGAAACGTTCGGCGCGAATGACATTGATCGCACTGCAACGCACGGTCCGCCGCTCCAGATCTTCACGCCGACCGATGACAACCGCGTTGGCGTTGCGATCGGTACGTACAACGTACCACGGGCCATCGTGCAAATGCGCCGGCAAACCTTTCCGCTGTCCGACGGTGTAGCCGAGCAGACCGTCATGCTCGCCGACGGAGTCGCCGTCGATCTTCACGATCGGTCCGGGCTGCACGCTATCGGGATAACGCTGCACGATGAACGAGCGATAGTCGCCGTCGACAAAACACAGGTCCATCGAATCGGGTTTTGCCGCGACGTCCAAGCAGAACTGCTCGGCGAGAGCGCGGGTCTGCTCTTTGGTATATGCGCCGAGCGGCAAGACCAGGTGGGCCAGCTGTTCCGGCCGCAATCCCGCGAGCATATATGATTGGTCCTTAGTCCGGTCGAGCGCGCGCAGTAAGTGGGGTCCAGCTGCATCATTGTAGACGCGCGCGTAGTGGCCGGTGATTAGGGTCACCGCGCCGAGCGCCTTGGCAAAATCTTGCAGCGCCCCGAACTTTATGAGGTTATTGCAGGCGACGCAGGGGTTGGGGGTGCGCCCGGCCAGGTACTCGCCGCAAAAATAATCGACCACCGCCTTGCTGAACGCGGTCTCGAAGTTGACGATATAATGAGGTATACCGGCTGTCGCAGCGGCAGCGCGCGCATCGTTGTACGCGGTCGGCCCGCAGCACTGGCGCACCCGTTCGCTCAAGTGCCCATTGCCCGGACTCCACAAGCGCATCGTGAGGCCAATGGTGTCAAACCCTTGCTCCACGGCCAAGAGGCAGGCAACGGCGCTGTCGACGCCGCCGCTCATGGCGGCAACGCAGACCCCGTTTGGGACTGTTTGGCCGCGCTCGCGCGCAGGCACAATGAGGTTGTCAGCTATCACTGGGGGCAGGCTCGAATGGCTGGGACGGACGGTCCAGGAAAGGACTAAACCGGACCTTTTCAAATTCTTTTTACCGGCGTTCCCTTCATCTATTTCCTCATTCACCTTCGTCAGCCCTCATCTCGTGCTCGCGAGGTCGAGATGGAAAACATAGGCGAGCAGCTCTCCCGCACCCGCCATGCGCAAGGATTATCAATAGCGGAAGTGGCCGCGCGGCTGCGCATCCGCACGAAATTCGTCGAAGCCCTGGAAAACGAACAGTGGCAGAACGTCGGCGAGTTCGTTTACGTGCGCGGTTTTCTCAAGAACTACGCGGACCTCTTGGGGCTGGATCCGGCGCCGCTGCTGCTCGCACTGCGCTCGGGCTATCAAACGGAAGCGCCGCAGCGTGCCGCTCCGGATCAGGTCGCACCAACGGCGTACTCGTTTGCGCGCCCGGCGCGCATGCAAAACAACGCATGGTTCCCCTGGGTCTTGGGGGCGCTCACGACCATCGCGGGTGTGTTGGTCGTGTTGGTCGCCATCAGCGTCATTGGATTGCTCTCGCCGGGTCGTCAGTCAGCCGGATCGAACCCATCACTTCCACAACCGCCGGCCGCGCCGGCGAGCAGCGGCAACGCGTTGCGCTCGGACGAAAACGGAAATGCCTTGGGGAGCAGCACGACAGGCGATCAAAATGCTTCCGGTGTGAACTTGCGCCTGCAGTTGACGCAGCGCAGCTGGCTCTCCGTGATCGTCGACGGCAAACGGGTAGTCTACGAAACGCTGCCGGCCGGCACCATCCGCGAGTTTCACGGGGCGCGCGAAATCACGTTGCGAGCGGGCAACGCGGGTGGCGTCATGGCGAACATCGACGGCAAAGATTTGGGTGCGCTCGGGCAAGCCGGGCAAGTCGAAGATCGGGTTTTTGCAGTGAAGACGCCGCCGGATCAAGTAAACGGCGTGCATGAGTGATTTTTCGTTCGACGTTGTTTCCCGGGTTGACAAACAGAATCTGAGCGACGCGGTCATCCAGGCGCAACGCGAGATCAGCACGCGTTTCGATTTCAAGAACTCGCGTTCGTCGCTCGAGCAGGCCGATTTGCAGATCACGGTGATCGCAGACGACGAGCTCAAGCTCAAGAACGTGCTGGATATTTTACAGAGCCGCTGCGTGAAACGCGGCGTTTCGCTCAAAGCATTGCAGTATGGCAAAGTGGAACCGGCGTCCCAGGGGACGCTGCGACAAGTGATCACGTGCGCGCAGGGTATCTCCAAGGACCAAGCCAAGCGCATCACGGAAAGCATAAAGTCCGCGAAGCTCAAAGTGAGCACGCAGATTCAGGACGAGCAGATCCGGGTATCGAGTAAATCGAAGGATGAGCTGCAAAAGGCCATCGCGCTCGTCAAAGGCTTGCCCTTAGACTTTCCGGTCCAGTTTATCAATTACCGATAACGATTGCAGACCAAGAGCCCGCGAGGAACCACGCTTGTCCGAATTTGACGAAACACACGACCTGCCGCCAGTGACGGAGCAGGCCGCTGATGCTGTGGCCCCGCAACCCCGGCTGCGGAAGCGCTGGCTGTTTCTCGCCCTTTGTTTGCTCGTGCTCGTGGCCGCCACATCGTTTGTCTTTTTTGCGAAAAGCCGCGGTTATAACGCGCTCGGCCCGTTCTTGCCAAGCCCGGATCTGACCCAGGTATTCGGCAAGCCGAATCTGCGCATTCTGGTGATGGGTCTCGATGAAAACTGGACGCAGAGCGATGAGGTCTACACCGCCGGAGCGCGCACCGACACGCTGCTGGGCGTCAATATCGACCTCGCGAACAAACAGGTGAACGTTCTTTCGATCCCGCGCGATCTTTGGGTGTACATCCCCAAGTCCGGCTACGGCAAGATCAACGAAGCCTTCGGGGATGGTGGCCCGCTGCGCACGGAGGCGACGGTAACCAAGAACTTGGCAACGCCGCCTTGGGACTACTACGTCGTGCTCAAGATCGACGCGACCAAGAACCTCGTCGACGCGCTGGGCGGTCTCGACGTCAACGTCGAGAAGAACATGGACTACGACGACACTTGGGGACACCTGCACATCCATCTGAAGAAGGGACTGCAGCGTCTCAACGGCGAGCAGGCGGTCGGCTACATCCGCTTCCGCCACGATCCCGAGGGTGACTTAGGGCGGATGCGGCGCCAACGCCAAGTGATTCAGATATTGGCGCATCGCCTCCGCGACCCGAGCATCGCCTTGCATCTTCCCGCGCTGCTCAGCATCTTCAAAGATAACGTGCGCACCGATATGCCGATGGCGAAGATGTACGATCTTGCGCTCGGCATGCGCAATGTGACGCCGCAGCAGGTGCATTCCGCGCAGGTGCCTTCGGTCGTCGGCTGGATCGACGGCGAGTCCGTGCTGTTCGCACCCGATGTGGAGGCCAAGGCGCTGGTCCACAAGTACTTGGTGGTCGGTTACGGCAGCAGCTTCGATCCTTCGAGCGTGCACGTGCGGGTGGAAAACGGATCCGGCACCCCCGGTGCAGCCTCGGCGCTCGCCGATCTCCTGCGCCAGCGCGGGTTCACGGTAGTTGAAACCGGCAACGCCAAGAGCTTCGATAACAAAAAGACCACGATCAAGGGACCCGATCAGAAGACGGCAGGCGAAGTCGCGAAACAGCTGCCGATGAAGAATCCGCAAATCGCGGTTGGTCCGGTCGACGGCGTCGACATCGACATCGTCATCGGCGCCGACTTCCGCATCCAGTAGATCGCATGCAAATGCCGGGACGGGGCCCACTGACGTGGGCGCTCGTTGTCATTGCGCTCCTGCTCGTCATTTTCGCCGGCCGCCGCTGGGTACACCACGCCCAGTTGGAGTCGATCCCGGTGATCGTTCCCGATGACCTAAGCGCGGGCGACGTGGTGCACCCACCCGCCGGCGCCATCGCTCGGCGCATGCTGCTCGACGTGCGAGACGCGTTCTCACGGCCCGTGCGACCGCGCCTGGCGGTGCTCACCTTCGACGACGGCCCCTTTCCGGTGACCACACCGCTTTTGCTCGCACAGCTGCAAGGATTGAACGTGCCAGCGGTGTTCTTCCTGATCGGCAACGACTCGCGCCAGCAGCCTGCGCTGGCGCAGCGCCTAGCAGCGGAGAAGATGGAGCTGGGCAATCACACGCTTTCGCATCCGGAGCTGGCCGGCTTACCCGCGGGGCAGCAGCTCGCGGAGATCGCCGGCGGTAAAATGGAGATCCGGCTCGTGACCGGTGTCAAGACCCGGTATTTTCGTCCGCCGCATGGCAACTTTGATGCCACTACCATCGACGCCGCGCGCGCCCAGGCGCAAACGGTCGCGTTGTGGGATGTCGATCCGGGGGATTGGCGGAACATCAGCGCGGACGTCATCATCGCAAATGTCACGCAGCGCGCCCGCGCCCCGGCGGTGATTCTCATGCACAACGGCAAGTTTGCCACGATCGAAGCGCTGCCTCGCATCGTAGCGGCCTACCGGGCAGCCGGTTTCACTTTTGTGACCTTGTCGGAGCTGCAGCGACGCTTGCCGCTGACCGCGATCAACGACCCGGTGAAGGTCGGCCTCTAATGCCGGCCGCAGCGGCGAGGTGCACATGAAACGGCCCGAACAAAAGCGCCAGATCATAAAGACACGGTCGCAGCGACCCTACATCGTCGCGCGGGTGGTGATCGCGTTCCTTGTGGTGCTCGTGCTGCTTGCGCTGGCCGTCGCCTTCGAGCGACGCCAGCACAGTCCGCACGCGGCGGCGTTGGGGGCGACGATGCGCTTGGCAGGACCGGCATTTTTCCGGCCGGAAAGCGGTGAGGTTCCGGCGCAATGAAGATCTTCATCAAAGGCCGCAATCTTCGGGTCACGCAAGCGCTCAAGAGCTACGCTGAAGAGAAAATCGGCCATCTCGAGCACTATCTCGACCACATCATCGATGCCCACGTCACGCTGCGCACCGAGCGCGCGGTCCAAATCGTCGACGTGGTCTTGAACCTCAAGCATTATCTCATCAAGGCCGAAGAACGCTCACCCGACATGTACGCGTCGATCGATCTCGTCCGCGACCGGCTCGAGCAGCA
>DATGHT010000221.1:0-2495 GCA_035307865.1 Candidatus Eremiobacteraceae bacterium
ACCGGCATCTTGGGGCGTAAACTTCACCGGCTCGGTGCGCAGCGCCGGCAACGCCAGCGCGTTGAGCGCGTTGCTCACCTGCACGCCATCCATCCATGGAGCCCCGAAGACGTGAAACGGGTTGGGCGTGCCGCGACCCACTGAGACGTTGCTTCCCTCGATGAGCCCGACGCCCGGAAACAACAGCGCTGCGGTTTCATCACGGATATTCGGAGACGGGTTGACCCAAGGCTGAGCCGTATCGCTGAACCACAACATACGCTGCCAGCCCTGCATGCCGACCACGTGGAGATCCGCGTTGATGCCGCGCTCCACGTTGAAGAGGCGCGCCAGCTCGCCGAGCGTCATGCCGTGACGCAGCGGCAGTTCGTGATACGCGACCAGCGATTCGTGCTCGGCGTCGCTGCAGGGTCCTTCTACCTCGGAACCGCCGACCGGGTTAGGGCGATCCAACACGTAGACGGCCACCTCGCTCTGGGCGCACGCTTCCAGCAGCCAACCCAAAGTCGTGATGTAGGTGTAGAAACGGCAGCCCACATCTTGCAAGTCGTAGAGCACCGCATCCAGTCCGTGCAGCTGCTCAGGCGCCGGCCGAAGCCGGTCGCCATACAGGCTGTGGACCTGCAAACCGGTGCGCTCGTCGCGGCTGTCGCCGATTCGCGTATCGGCTTTGCCATCCAAGCCATGCTCGGGCGAGAAGATTTTGGTCAGGAAGACATCCTTGCAGGCCGCCAGCAGATCGACGCTGCGTTTGCCACGCAAGTTCAGGCTGGATTGATTCGCGACCAAAGCGACGCGTTGATCGCGAAGGATAGAAAAGTTATCTCGTTCGAGGACGTCGATGCCGTTTTGGACGGCGTTGGGAGCCTCGCGTGCCGCGAGATTTCGCATGCCGCAGGTTTGTTGCAGGGCGGCACGCCGGCCTTCCGAACTGCACCAACCCCTACAAATGCCGGAGGTGTGACGTGGACATTGGCAAGCCGGTCCGGACGCTGCGCAGCATCGATCTTGGAACGCACGGCAAAGTCGAAAAAGGCGCCGTCGGCATCCTCGAGAGCATGAACAATGGCCCCTACATGCCCTTTCTGGTACGCTTTCCCCAGGGTACCTTCGCGTTCGAAGATGGCGAACTGGAGGATGCCGAAACGGAAAAACAAGGCTAGGTCTGGCCCCACCGCTGCCGAACGTACAAGCAATCTGAAAAGCGGCTGAAAGCGACAAAGAGCAAGCGCAGGCTGCTCATTTGGCGCCTGGCGAACCATCACGCATGAGAGTCTTACTTGTCGAAGATGACCCCAGCTTATCATCTTCATTACGCCGTGCGCTCGAAGCGCAAAAATTTGCCGTGACTGCCGTGGGTGATGGGGATCATGGCTTGAACGAACTGTGCGGCAACGATTATCAGCTCGCGATCCTGGACGTGCTCTTGCCCAAACGCGACGGTCTCTCGATCTGCGCCGAGGCGCGCAAGCAAGGCGTGTCCACTCCCATTCTCATGCTGACTGCGCGCAACGCCGTGACCGATCGCGTGACCGGCTTGAATAGCGGCGCAGACGACTACCTGCCCAAGCCGTTCGCGTTTCCCGAGCTCTTGGCGCGCATTCACGCGTTGCTGCGCCGGCCGCAAAACGAAGTTCGTCCGCGGGTCGTTGCCGCCGGCAAGCTCGCGATCGACGTGCTCCGTCATCAAGCCAGCTGCGAAGGCCGCGTGATGCACCTCACGCGCACCGAGTACCGCTTGCTGCTGTACCTGATGGAAAACGCCGGCATCGTGCTCACCAAAGATGCCATCTTGGACCGGCTGTGGGGTGGCGAGCATGGGGGCAACAGCAACATCCTGGAAGTGTACGTGAAGATGCTGCGCCGCAAGATCAAGGAAGCTGCCGGCGAGCCTGTGATTCGCACCGTGCGCGGCGTGGGGTATACCATCGACAAACCATGATACGTGAGAACCGGGTCATGCACAACATCGGCGCACCACGGGTGCGCCTGGCGTTGGCATACGCCGGCATCCTCTTCTTGTTGTTGGTCGCGTTCTCAATCGTCGTCTACGTCTTGTTGTCGATGGTCGTGATGCAAGACGTCGAACCATATCGCGACGAGCCCGGCGTCGTCCTGGCGGCGCAAAACATGCTCAAGGTGTACGTGCTGCGCTTGGCCGTGGTCGACGCGGTCGGATTGCTGCTCATCGTCGTGGCCTCTTTCCTACTTGCAAAGACCACATTGCGGCCCTTGGAACGGGCCATCGCGTTGCAGCGCCAGTTCACGAACGACGCATCGCACGACTTGCGCACGCCGCTGGCGGTGATCCGCACGGAAACGTCGGCCGCGCTGCACGAACAACCCACCTCGCTCGCGGGCTACGCGCAGACGATGCAGATCATCGACCAGCAAGCGCAGCGCATGGAACGACTAATCGATCAACTCTTGACGCTCTCGCACTTGGACGCCGACAGCGCCTTGGATCGCGAACCCACCGATCTGACCGTGGTGGT
>DATGHT010000222.1:0-3510 GCA_035307865.1 Candidatus Eremiobacteraceae bacterium
CGACTACATCCACGCTCACCCGGGCAAAGTCGTCGCCGTGGACGTCATCCACGCCGGCCAACTGCATCACCTCACGATCAAGGCGCGCTCCGTGGCCACCGGCAAGACCCAGCAAGGTCAGTTCGGGTTTCTGCCGCGGCAGGCGGTCGAACACCAATCGCTGTTGGCAGCCTTGGGCTACGGTTTCACTGCCGTCGGGCAAACCATTGCGCTGGAGTTCACCGGTCTGGGCGGTGCGATCCGCAACCACGACGCATCCGCGTTCAACGGTCCGGTGGGAATCGCGCGTGTCGTGATCAGCGCGGAAATGTACGGCATCACGACGGTGCTGACGCTTGCCGCCAGCTTGTCGGTGATCCTCGGCATCTTCAATCTCTTCCCCTTCCCCGCGCTCGACGGCGGACGGCTGGCATTCTTGCTGGTTGAACTCGTGCGCGGCCGGCCGGTCGATCCCGAAAAAGAAGGGCTGGTCCATCTCACGGGGTTTGCGCTGCTCATGGTGCTCGTGCTGTTCGTCACCTACCACGATGTCGTGGACTGGGTGAACGGCCGCGGCGGCCTCTAATCATGCAGACCGAACTGCCTCCCGTTCCTGACTGGTCGGGCGTCCAAGAGCGCAGCAGCGCGCCTCCGCTCGCGCCGCGGCGCAAGAGCCGCGCAGTCAAGGTCGGCAACGTCACCATCGGCGGCGGCGCGCCGATATCCGTGCAATCGATGACGACGACGAAAACCGACGACTGGGCTGCGACCCTCGAGCAGATCCACCAGCTGGCGGCGGCGGGCTGCGAGATCGCGCGCGTCTCCGTTCCCGACGCGAAGGCGGCGGCAGCGTGCCGCAAGATCAAGGACGGCTCGCCGCTTCCGCTGGTCGCCGACATCCACTTTGATCACCGCTTCGCACTGGCGGCCATCGAAGCCGGTTGGGATAAGCTGCGGCTGAATCCCGGCAACATCCGCGATCCGCAAAAAGTTCGCGAAGTGGTGCGCGCGGCGCAGGATCGCGCCATGCCGATCCGCATCGGCGTGAACAACGGCTCGCTCGCTCCCGACATCGTTGCGCGATACGGGCGTACCGCGCAAGGCATGGTCGAATCGGGTCTGCGCCACATCCGGATTTTGGAAGAGTTGGAATTCCGCGACATCGTCGTTTCGTTGAAGGCGCATGACGTACGCACGACCGTTGCCGCGTACCGGCTCATGGCGGACAAGGTCGAGTATCCGTTCCACTTGGGCATCACCGAAGCCGGCACGTTGCGCAGCGGTACGGTCAAAAGCAGCGTCGGGCTCGGCATCTTGCTGGCCGAGGGGATCGGCGACACGATCCGGGTGTCGCTGACCGCCGATCCGGTCGAAGAAGTGCCGGTGTGCTGGGAGCTGCTCAAGTCGCTAGGGCTGCGCGAGCGCGGAGTCGAGATCACGTCATGTCCCTCGTGCGGCCGCGTGCAGATCGACATCGTCAAGCTCGCAGAACAGGTCGAGCGCATCACCGCGGAGTACCGCGCGCCGGTGAAAGTCGCCGTCATGGGTTGCGCGGTGAATGGACCGGGCGAGGCCTCGATGGCGGACGTCGGGATTGCGGGCGGCCGCGGCATGGGACTCATCTACCGCGACGGCGTGAAAGTGCGCTCGCTTCCGGAATCCGAGTTGCTGGCGGGCTTGCGCGAAGAGATAGAAAAAGTCATCCAAGAGCGATACCCAGAGTACCGCTAACGTGCCGCGCAGCAGGCTTGCTTGGGCGCTGCTCGGTCTCGCTGCTTTGCTGCGCGCCGCACTCGCGCTGCTGCGGCCCTTGCAAGTCGACGAGGCCTATTCGCTGCACGTCGCCGCCCTGCCGCTGCAGCAAGGCCTCCAGATCTTACGGTCGCTCGACGTGCATCCGCCGTTGTTCTTGTACCTGCTGCACGGCTGGCTGGCGTTGCACTCCTCGGACGGCGCGATCCGGCTGCGCATGGTGGTGTTCGGCGTCGCGTCGGTGTGGCTGCTGTACGCCATCGTGCTGCGCTGGCATGGCCCGCGCGCCGCGGTCGTGGCGATGTTGTGCGCGAGCGCGATGCCGAGCTTGATCTTCTACGACTCGATGATCCGTATGTACGCGCCGTTCGATACGCTCGCGCTGCTGTCGTTCTTGCTGCTTTCGATCTTGCTGACGCGCTCCGACCTGAGCGTCGCCGGGCGCCGGGCGTTGTGGGTCGGCTGGGTTCTCGTCAGCGCGTTGTCATGGTACACGCTCTATCTCGGTTTTTTCATCACGCTCGCGCAGCTGCTGTACGTCGCCTTGCTGCGGCGCGACGCGTTGCCGCGAGCGCTGCTCGGCACGGCATGCGCCGCGGTTGCGTTCGCGCCCCAGTGGAGCACGCTTGCATACCAGCTGCCGCGCGGGGGCCTCGCTTTCCCCTTCTACGCCCAGCACCAGCTGCAGGCGCTGCTGGAACTCGCGGGCCAAGCGACGATCGCCGTACAGATGCACGGCAACGATGTGCTCGCGATCGCAGCAGGCGTATTGGCATGGGGTTGGATGGCCGCGGCACTCGCATTGGCCGCTCCCGGCAACCGCGCGTCCTTGGCGCTGTGGCTGGGGGCGCCGGCGGCGCTCACGCTGGCATACGGCGTGCTTGCGCACAAGCTGCTCTACGCGGATCGTTACTACTTGCTGCTAGCCTACGCACTGTGCGCGTGGACCGGCGTCGCGGTCGATCGCTTGGCGCAGCGGATCCCGGCGCGCGCAACGCGGCCGGCTGCCCTGTTGGCGGCAGGCGTACTGCTGGGGATCGCAGTGCTGTACGTTTTCAATCCCGTCCTTTACACCGCGAACTGGCCGGGGGTGGCGGCGCTGCTGCGAACCCGTTCGCAACCGAACGATCTCATCGTCTTCGATCAGGGCTCGCCGTTTTTCGTGCTCGAGCGTGGCACCAGCCTGGGGCGGCACCCGTTGCTCGTCGTGTTGCGGCGCTCCGACGTCGCAGGCAGCATTCGCTTGAGCCAAACGTTCAATCGGGTTTGGCTCGTGCTGTTTCAATCCGGTCCGGTCGATCCGGATAACGCGCTCTTCTCCGCACTGCGCGCGCGCCGTACCGTCGCGGGGGTGTGGTCGTATCCGCGCGCGCTGCCCGCGGAGAACGTCGAAGTGATTCTGTTCGAACGGTGAGGCTGCGGGGTTTGACCGTCGCTTGGCGGAAAGCCGCAGCATGGTGAAGGAAGCCGCAAAAAAAGAAGTCACACGCATTCCGCGCAAGGCGGACGATTTGTCGGAGTGGTACACGCAGGTCTGCTTGCAGGCGCAGCTCTCCGACTACGCGCCCGTGCGCGGCTGCATCGTCATGCGACCCTACGGCTACGCCATTTGGGAATTGATCCAGCGCGAGTTCGATCAGCGCTTCAAAGCCACCGGACACCAAAACGCCTACTTCCCGCTGCTGATCCCCGAGAGCCTGTTGCTGCGCGAGGCCGAGCACGTGGAGGGCTTCACCCCGGAGGTCGCGTGGGTCACCGAGGGCGGCGGCGAAAAGCTCA
>DATGHT010000223.1:0-2518 GCA_035307865.1 Candidatus Eremiobacteraceae bacterium
GTGCAGCTCGGTTCGGTGATCGAGGCTATCGTGTGCTTGCGCTTGCTACCGCACGCCTCGGGTGTTGGCCGCGTACCGGCTGCCGAAGTGATGATCGCGACGCCAGCCATTCGAAACCTCATTCGCGAGAACAAGACACACCAGATACACAACTCGATCGTCACCAGCCGCGGCATGCACATGCAGACATTCGACATGTCGTTACGCGACCTGGTACGCAAGCACATGATCACCGAAGACGAGGCGCTGGCAGCGTCCGCGCATCCGGAAGAGCTACGAAAACTCATCGAAGGCAGTTAAGAGGGGGACCGTTACGCCATGCAGATGTCACTACTGTGGTTGCTCATTTTGTTGGTTATCTTGATCGTGGGCGAGAACACCAAGCTGTAATCGCCGCGAATACGCACAGATTGAGGAAGTAACCCATGCCCAGTTTTGCTTATCAAGCAAAAGATGCCAGCGGCAAATCCGTCAACGGCGTCATAGAAGCGGAGAACGAGCGCGTCTTGCGTGCCAAGCTCCGCGAGATGAACTATTACGTCACCGGCATAACCCAAAAGCAGACCAGCGGCCTCAACGCGGACGTCACTTCGCTATTCGGCGGCGTGATGGGCAAGATCAAGGGTGTCAGCGAGCAAGCGCTGGTGGTTTTCGCCAGACAGTTCGCAACCATGATCAATGCCGGTTTGGCGATGGTGCGCTGCCTTGACGTGCTCGGCATCCAAACGGAAGACGCGCAGCTCAAGCCGGTCATCGTGCAGGTGCGGCGTGAAGTCGAGGGCGGATCGACGCTCGCGAATGCGCTCGGGAAATTCCCCAAAGTGTTCTCGCCGCTGTTCGTCAACATGGTGCGCGCAGGTGAGCTCGGCGGTATCCTCGACGAAGTGCTCAACCGGCTCGCCGGCTTCCTCGAAAAAGATTTCAACCTCAAGAAAAAAGTAAAATCCGCCATGACCTATCCCATGGTCATCTTGATCATGGCGATCGTCATCGTGCTGTTCCTCGTCACCTTCATCCTGCCTACGTTCGTCAGCCTGTTCACCGGCATGAGCATGAAGCTGCCGTTGCCGACCAAGATCCTGATCAGCTTCACCGAGGGGGCACGCAACCCGCTCGTCATCATCGGCACGATCGTGGTCGTCGCGGTTGGCTTCTTCCTGTTCAAGCGGTGGACCGCGACCCAGACCGGCCGCTATCAGTTCGACAAATTCAAACTCAAGCTGCCGGTGTTCGGCATGCTCATCCGCAAGGTCGCCATCTCGCGTTTCTGCCGCACGCTCGGCGCGCTGTTGCAATCCGGCGTGCCTATCATGCAGGCCCTGGAGATCGTGGGCAAGGCGTCCGGTAATGAAGTCGTGGCGGAGACCGTGACCAAGGTGCGCGAATCGGTGCGCGAAGGTGAATCGATCGCGGTGCCGTTGAACTTGTCAGGCCTCTTCCCGCCGCTCGTGACCCAGATGGTGGCGGTGGGCGAAGAAACCGGTAACCTTGACGGCATGCTCGTCAAGATTGCAGACTTCTACGACGTCGAAGTCGAATACATGCTGGCCTCGTTGACCTCGCTGCTGGAACCGATGTTGATCCTGGCGATGGGCTTCGTGGTCGGATTCATCGTCATCTCGGTATTCTTGCCGCTCTATCAGATCATCGGTAACATAAAATAGGCTCATGGCAACGCAGGCCGTGCCGGCGCAGCTGGCGCCGGCAAGCGACCCGGAGTTCGACGAGTACGCGGTCACGCGTGCCCTCGAACTCCGCGACCGCTTGGTCCTGCGGCACATGCCTCTCGTCAAGTCCATTGCGGCCCACTATTCGCAAAGCTCCGGTCAGCGCGACGATCTAGAACAAGTCGGCTGCGTCGGCATGATCAAGGCCGTCGAGCGCTACGACCCGCGCCTCAACGTGCCGTTCGAGGCCTACGCGCGCACGGTCGTGTCGGGCGAGATCTTCCACTATCTGCGCGACCTTGCGCCGTTGCTGCGCGTCCCTCGCTGGTATCGCACGCTCAACCGGCGCTTGCACGAATCGCACGACCGGCTGACCATGGCGTTCGGGCACGAACCCAGCCTGGAAGAGCTGGCCAACGACATGAATATCGCGGTCGACGGCGTCAAGGAGATCTTGCGGCTGCGCGACTCGTACAACCTGATGTCGCTGTCCGAGCGGCCGGACGGCCAGGACAATCAACCGCGCTTGGATTCCATCAAGAGCATCCGGCATCAAACGTTCCGCTTGCCCGTCGAAGACCGCATCGTCTTGGACAAGGCCCTCGAGAGTTTGGCGGAGTTCGAGCGCAGCGTGGTCGAGCTATTCTTCTTCAAGGACTTGACGCAGACGGAAATCGCGCGCCGGCTTGGATTTTCGCAAAAACACATCTCACGCACGCTCGCCAACACGTTACGGAAGCTTAAAGAAGACCTTCGTTGATCGCAGGCCAGCGAAAGCGGCGAACGGCTCCGGCCGGCGATGCCGTGTGGCTTTTCATGGCGCTCGCGCTCGGCGCGCTGCTGCGCTGCTG
>DATGHT010000224.1:0-3752 GCA_035307865.1 Candidatus Eremiobacteraceae bacterium
CGTCACGCATGGGCGCGCGAGCGCTTTTCATTTTTCCCGAGCCGTTCGTCGATGTCTATCTGCCGAAGCTCAAAGGCAAACCGTACCCCGCGGGGCCGCAGCGTCCGCTGGGAGCTGCGCTGCGCAACGACGGCCTCGGCCTCGTCGTCGCAGCGGGCGACCCCACCGTCGACGGCGTGCCGCTGCCGGGGAAGAAACACAAGTCGTTCGGACTCCTCACAGTGCCGCCGATCCCCTGGAGCAACGTCACGCCGCTCGTTGCCCAGCAACTGCTGCGGTCGCTCGACGGCCCCAAGGCGCCGCGCGGTTGGACGACCCACATCGCGAGCAATTTTCGCGTAGCCGGCAAAGAGCGCGTGCATTTCGTGCTCAAGAGCCGCAGATTCTTTGGGCCGATGTGGAACGTCATCGCCCGCATGCGGGGCGCAGTCGCACCCGAAGAATCGGTCGTCGTCGGCAGCCATCGCGACGCTTGGACCTACGGGGCGATCGATCCGGGCAGCGGATCGGTCGCGTTGTTGCAGCTCGCCGACGCGTTCGCCAAGCTGCGCCACGCAGGCTGGCACCCGTACAGGACTGTGATCATCGGGTCATGGGATGGTGAGGAACTCAACTACTTCGGCAGCGACGGCTTTGTCCTCCAACATGAGGCCGAACTCAAGCGAGGCTGCTGGGGCTACGTCAACACCGATGAAGTGACGACGGGCCCACAGTTCTTTCCCTACGCGAGTGACGACCTCGCGGGCTTGGTGCATTCACTGGGCGATGTCGCGACCGCACCCAACGGTAAGACGGTGAACGACTACTGGATGGCGCAAGACAAGCATCAGGTCGTGCAGGCACCGGGCACGGGCAGCGACCACGAGCCGTTCCTCTACTACGAGAACATTCCGTCGATCGGCTATATCTATGCGGGTGCCTTCGGCACGTGGCACTCCGCGTACGACAATCTGGCGAGCTTGAAAGTCTTCGACCCCGGCATGCGCTATGCGAACGCCGCGGCGCGGGTGACCGATCTGACCGTCTTGCGGTTGGCGGACGCCCAGCTTCCCGACGTCAACGTCGCCGATCTCGCGCTCGGACTGCAACGGCGTCTCAACGCGTTCGCCAACGCGCGCGGCGACGAGGCGCGGCGCATCGCGGTGACGCGCACCCTGCAGCCCTACGTCGTGGATCTGGTCGCAAAAACGAGCGCGGCCGATGCGCAAGCGCAAACAGCCCTCGCCGCGGGTGATCTCGCAACCGTGCGCGCCTTCACCGCCAAGGCACGGAATTTCCGCAACGCGTTCTTCGCGCCGCAGGGCATCACTGGCGACAGCTGGCATCGCACGCTGCTCTACAATTCCGACGACAACATCTCGGAACTGCCGACCCTCGATTTCACGCTCGCGCCGAAAACCGGGGATGCAGAGTTGCGTCTGCTGGTGCGCGCGCTGCAGCGGGCGCAGACCGCCTTTTGATGCGCCGGCCGGGTTGACGCGCCAGCGAATGCCGATTCGAGCGATTTTTTTCGATCTGGATGACACGCTCTTAGACGATACCGAAGCCAGCGGGCACGCAGCCGAGATCGTCGCGCGCGAGCTGGCCGGGGATCGCGGTCTCGATGCCGCCGATCTGAGCGGGGCCTATCTGGAAGCAGCCATCGATTTTTGGGAGACCTTGGAGCCGGGCTCGCGCAAGCCGGCCAGCGGCGCGATCCGGCCGTCCATTTGGCGCAAGGCGCTCGCGTCGCGCGGGGTCGACGATGCCGCGCTCGCGCAGCGCATGGCGCGGCGCTACGACGCCCTGCGTTTGGAGCGCGTCGAGCTGTTTCCGGAAACGCTGCCGGTGTTGCATCAACTGCACGGCCGCTACAAGCTGGCCATCATCACCAACGGCTTCGCGGAAACGCACGAGCAAAAAATCGCGCGCTTGGAACTATCGCGATTCTTCGACACGATCGTGCTCGCGGGCGAACTCGAGCTCGTCAAGCCCGATCCGTCCGTTTTCCATCACGCCATGCAAGCAGCGCAAGCGACCCCGCAGGAAAGCATCATGGTGGGCGATCGCTACGAGCGCGACATCGTGGGCGCCCATGCGGCGGGGATGCGGGCGATCTGGGTCAACGTGCGCAACGAAAGCTTGCCCGCGGCCGGGCGCCCGCCTGAAGCCGTCATCGCAACGATCGCGGAGCTACCGGCCGCGCTGGCGGCGATAGACGAAGGTCCAGGGTAAGAGGCGCGCATACTGCCCCAGCGCGAACATTCTCTTTCCATGCAAAAATCCGGTAACGGCGCACCGCACGATCCCTACGCCGCTCCCGTCCTCGCGATTCCGCCGCGCCACGGTTTGGACTCGATCGTGATCAAGGGCGCGCGCGAGCACAACCTCAAGAACATCGACCTCACGC
Organism: Candidatus Eremiobacteraceae bacterium; assembly: GCA_035307865.1. Lineage (GTDB taxonomy): Bacteria > Vulcanimicrobiota > Vulcanimicrobiia > Eremiobacterales > Eremiobacteraceae > JALYZS01. The sequence goes on from DATGHT010000224.1 coordinate 2,390, forward strand.
TGCCGCGCAACCAGCTCATCGTCATCACCGGGCTGTCCGGTTCGGGCAAGAGTTCGTTGGCATTCGACACGATCTACGCCGAAGGCCAGCGCCGTTACGTCGAATCGCTGTCGTCCTACGCGCGCCAGTTCCTCGGTCAGATGGAGAAACCGGACGTCGATTATATCGAAGGGCTTTCGCCCGCGATTTCCATCGATCAGAAGTCGACCAGCCGCAATCCGCGCTCGACCGTCGGCACGGTCACGGAGATCTACGATTACCTGCGCTTGCTGTACGCGCGTACCGGCCACCCGCATTGCCCGAACTGCGGCCGGCCGATCACGCCGCAGACCGCGGAACAGATCGTCGATCAGATCTTGACGCTGCCGGAGGGGACGCGGCTGCAGGTGCTCGCACCGATGGTGCGCGGGCGCAAAGGCGAGTACCAAAAGCTGTTCGAGCAAGCCATCAAAGATGGCTACGCCCGCGTGCGCGTGGACGGCACGATTCGCGAGCTGCGCGAAAAGATCACGCTCGACAAGAAACGCAAGCACACGGTCGAGATCGTCATCGACCGGCTCATCATCAAGCCGGATATCCGCAAGCGGCTCAACGACTCGGTCGAAACCGCGCTCAAACTCACCCAGGGCCTGCTGGTCGCGGTCGCGCAGCGGCCGGGCGGGAAAGAAGAAGCGCTGACGTTCTCCGAAAAGTTCGCGTGCATCGAGTGCGGCATCTCCTTCGAAGAGCTCGCGCCGCGCATGTTCTCATTCAACTCCCCGTACGGGGCATGCCCCGAGTGCACTGGTCTGGGAGTGCGCATCGAGATCGATCCGCGCAAAGTCATTCCCGATCGCAACAAATCCATGCGCGAAGGCGCGATCGTGCCGTGGACCAAGAACCTCTCGGCGGGCATGAACACGTTCTACGTGCAGCAAGTCGAAACGATCCTCAAGAGCGAGGGTTACAGCCTCGACACGCCCGTGAAGAAGCTCCCGCCCGACTTGCTCGAAACGATCTTGGACGGCGAGGATGAAAAGCGTCCCTTCCGCTTCCGCACCAAAGCGGGCAAGCATTGGAACTACGAGTCGCAATATCGCGGCATCATTCCCAACCTGCAACGCCGTTATGAAGAGACGTCGTCCGACTACGTCAAGGAAGAAATCGAAAAGCTGATGACCCAGGTGCGCTGTCAGGCTTGCAACGGCGCGCGCCTGAAGCCGGAGTCGCTGGCGGTCACGGTCGGGGGTCTTTCGATTTCGCAGCTGACCGCGCTGTCCGTCGACCGTGCGCTGGACTTCGTGCAGTCGTTGGAACTGTCGGCGCGCGAAGAACAGATCTCGCGCCAAATACTCAAGGAGCTGCGCGCGCGGCTGGGTTTTCT
>DATGHT010000225.1:0-6639 GCA_035307865.1 Candidatus Eremiobacteraceae bacterium
CTAAACGTTCCCACATCTCGGATCACGAACTGATCGCCGGCCGATTGCACCTGAAAATTGACAAGTGTCACCGGCTGCGATGATTCATTGACGAATTCAATCGCGATGCCCGAACTGGTCGAGGCCGGTATCGGGATGCCCGCCACATTAGTGGTGGCCGATTTATCGATGATCGGGCCGCAACTGTTGATCGTCACCGGCGCTGGACTGCTCGCCGTGGGCGTCGACGAATCCCCCAATGCGGCGATTGGCACGATACACCAAAGAGCTGCAAGCACACGCGCAACAACCTGATGGGATTTAGCAGAACTGCGGCTCATGGTACACTCCTCTTTCGCGTCCTTAAGTGGCTGTTCTGTTCGGGAAGCCTTTCATCTTTTCGAGCGCGTTTCGTCGAGTATTATCCGTTGATAGGACTCTCGGCCGCCGCTGGGTGAACCCAGCGAGTCCACGGGAGGGTATGCGATGAGCGCTGTTTTAGGTCCATCATTCCGAACCGACGCGATGGCAAAGGTGGCGCCGGTCGATACTCGCGACGAACTGCTGTACCTTCTGACGCGTGCCTCCGAGCTCGAGCACAACCTAGCCTGCGTGTATCTGTATGCCGGATATTCGCTGAAGAGCGATTTGAACGAGGGTGGCTTAACCCAGCCTGAACTCGACGCGGTACGTACGTGGAAGCGCAAGATTGCCGGTGTGGCGGTGGAGGAGATGCTGCACCTCGCGCAGGTTTCCAATTTGGTGACCGCGATCGGCGGTGCACCACACTTCGCCCGTTCGAATTTTCCGATGCCCTCATCCACGTTTCCGTTCGGCATCAAACTAACACTCGAGCCGTTTTCGCAAGACCTCATCGAACGGTTCGTCTGTTACGAGATGCCAGAAAAAAGCGTCCTCGGGCCCAAACGCTTGGCCCAATACGCGACGATCGTCAAGCGCGTTGTGGCAGAATTCGACCGCTCGGAATCGATGCGCGTCCAGAACAGCATTGAGCCGTACGACATCGACTTCCGCACGGTCGGCGAGTTTTATCACAAGATCGAATCCGGTTTCCGACGCATTCCGGCAGAGCGGCTGTTCATCGGAGACCCCACAGTTCAGGCCAATCCAACATATCTCGACCTCCCGAAAGAACTGGTTCAAGTCAGCGATGTAGCGTCGGCGTGCAGTGCCATCGAGATGATCGTCGAGCAGGGTGAGTCACCGACCAAGGATCATCCCGATGCCCACTTCGCCGTTTTCGATTCGATTCGAGTTGAGTACGCGCAGTTGACGGAGGCTGCGAAGCGTGAGAACCGTGCCTTCGAGCCGGTTCGTCCAATGCTGAGCAATCCGAGCACGCGAGGATTTGGGGCGACGCCAAATACCAATCGCATAACCGATCCGATCGCTCAAGAACTGGCCGGCCTCTTCAATACCACATACGATCTCATGCTGATGATGCTACTGCGGTTCTTTGCGCACGGCGGTGAGAACGAGGACGAGTTGCGCTTACTTGCGCGCGGTACGTTGCGCATGATGGCTTCGGGGCTGCGCCCTCTTGGGGAGGCGCTCGCAAAAACGCCTGCCGGACCAGAATATCCGGGCCAGACCGCCGGTCCCACTTTCGGTTTTCCGCGCAGCGTGCATTTGCTCGCACACAAAGAGGCTGCGTGGATCGTGTTCCTCGAGCGCTTATACGATATAGCGGCGCGGTTGACGCGGCTCGCGGAAGAGACCGCGCTGCTCGCTGAGGTGCCGGAAGCGGCGGCAGCGCTGGAATCGGTCGCCGAACACCTCACGCCGTTCATACCCTCGCAGTTCGCAACGGCGATTCGCTCTGAGGCGGACGAACGCAACGCGCGCCCGACCCTTAGGCCGGAGTTAAACGGTCCTTATATCGTCCACAATCTGCACAAGCTGACCAACTCCAAAGGCGAAACGCTCGCCGTGCGGCCGATCGTGGCACTATGCCGCTGCGGCGGTTCCAACATCAAACCGTACTGCGACGGCACTCACGCCCGGATCGGATTCTCGAGCAGCAAAGATCCAGCGCGTACGCCTGATCAGTTGGACCGCTACGAGGGCAAGGATATCACCATTCTTGACAATCGCGGCACGTGCTGTCATTTCGGCAACTGTACCGACTGCTTGCCGCAGGTCTTCCACCACGAGGGTGACCCGTTCGTGACGGCGGATGGCGCTACAGCCGATGAAGTGGAGAAAATCGTCCGGGAATGCCCCTCGGGTGCGCTCGGCTTCGTCCGTGATGGCAAGCCCTACGAGGGTGAGTCCCGTGAACCCGAGATCTACGTCGCCGGAAACGCGAGCTACTACGTGCGCGGCGGGATCGAACTTGAAGGCGAAGCGATGAACGCTGGTGCGAATCGCGAGCACTTTGCGCTGTGCCGCTGCGGGCATTCGAAGAACAAGCCGTTCTGCGACGGCACCCACTGGTACATCAAATTCCGGGATGATGACAACTAATTGGAAACGCGCCGATCAAATAATTTTTACCCCCAAGGGAATTCGAATCCCTGTCCCCGCCTTGAAAGGGCGGTATCCTAGGCCTCTAGACGATGGGGGCGCGTAGCCGGTCGCATGTGGGCCCGGCAGGATTTGAACCTGCGACCAACCGGTTATGAGCCGGCCGCTCTAACCACTGAGCTACAGGCCCGGAGTCCGGCGCGAGCGACAAATCATAAGTATAAGAAGCGCCGCAGCATCCGTCAACGCTTTTCACCGCTTTTGCATGCGCTTGGGCTTTTTCGTGAACGTCGCTGCGCCGGGATACTTCGCGGCCGAGCCTAACATCTCTTCAATTGCCATCAAGCGGTTATATTTTTCAACGCGATCGCTGCGCGACAGCGAGCCGGTTTTTATCTGACCGGCGTTCAGCGCGACTGCGATATCGGCAATAGTCGTGTCGCCGGTTTCACCCGAGCGATGCGAGATCACCGGATTGTAGCCGTGGGATTGCGCTAGCTGCACGCAATCGATGGTCTCTGAAAGCGTGCCTATTTGGTTGACCTTCACCAAGATCGCATTGGCCACGCCTTCGTCAATGCCGCGCTGCAAGAACTTCACGTTCGTGACAAACAGGTCATCGCCGACCAACTGCACGCGGTCGCCGAGCCGCGTCGTCAGTTCTTTCCATCCTGACCAGTCGTCCTCGGCCAAACCGTCTTCAATGCTGACGATGGGGAATCGCGCGAGCAACTTCTCGTAGAGATCGATCATCTGACTCGAGGAAAGAGCAGGCTGGTCGACGATTGCCAGATACTTTCCGTCGCTACAGAATTCGCTCGCAGCCGGATCGAGTGCCAGTGCCACGTCTTGACCTGGCTGGTAGCCCGCCGCGACTATCGCGTCCATGATATAGCCGAGCGCCTCCTCGATATGACGCAGCGGCGGCGCATAACCGCCTTCGTCACCGACCGTCGTCGCGAAGCCTTTCTTCTTGAGAACCTTGGCGAGCGCGTGAAACACTTCTGCACCGTAGCGCACCGCTTCGTGCAGCGATGGCGCGCCTTGCGGCACGATCATGCATTCTTGAAACTGCAAGGCGCCTTCGGCGTGCTTGCCGCCATTCACCACGTTCATCATGGGCACCGGCAGCGTAACCGCCTCCGGTCCGCCCAGATACGCGAACAGCTCGAGGCGGCGTGCTTTGGCCGCCGCGCGAGCGGCCGCGAGTGACACGCCCAACATCGCGTTGGCTCCGAGTTTTGCTTTGTTCGCCGTTCCGTCCAAACGAAGCAGCGCGTCGTCGAGAGCGCGTTGGTCGTCCACCGCCATACCGACCAGCTTCTGCCGGATGACGCCGTTCACGTTTGCAACGGCCCGCAGTACGCCTTTGCCATTGTAACGCTTGGGGTCGCCGTCGCGCAGTTCCAACGCCTCGTGCACGCCGGTGGATGCGCCCGATGGAACAGCGGCTTCTGCATGCGTGCCGTTGGAAGTCGCGACGCGCACGGCGAGCGTCGGGTTGCCGCGCGAATCGAGGATCTCGCGAGCGTGGATGTCGGTTATGGAGAAGTTGCCGCCGACATCGTTGATGACTTCGTCGTCGATCATTGCTCGAGAATCCATTGATCGATGCTACGCGGGTACGAAAACAGTTCGCTGTCCGCAAAGAACAATTTGATCTCACGCTCGGCGCTGGCGACGCTGTCCGAACCGTGCACCAAATTTCGCCCGATTGAGATCCCAAGGTCGCCGCGAATCGAACCCGGAGCCGCGGCAACGGGGTTGGTGGCGCCGATCGTCGTGCGCACGATTTCCACCGCGTTCGGGCCTTGCACGACCAGCGCCACTACCGGGCAACTCGTGATGTAGTCGACCAAGCCCTGGAAGAACGGTTTGCCCACGTGTTCCTTGTAATGCTCTTGGGCGATTTTTGCAGTCACGCGCATGAGTTTGAGGCCCGCGAGCTGCAAACCACGGCGCTCAAAGCGACCGATCAGCTCACCCACTAACCCTCGTTGCACCGCGTCCGGTTTGGCAAAGATAAGAGTACGTTCCAAGGAGACCCTTTCCAAACGGCGAGTAAGAGCGCGCGTCACCCTTTTTGGCCCGCTTTCAAAGGAGTCCTGGAACAAACACAAACGGGGCGACCGAAAGTCGCCCCGTTTCTACGAGCTTGGGTTCGCTTACGGTTGGAGAAAGACGCTGTCCCCGAACACAAACTCGCGGTGCGCCTTTTGATGCTGCAGTAATTCGCGTGTCGCGGTCTTCGGCGCAAGCGCCGCGCACACCACGATCACGGGATACTCGCGCGCCCATTGCGTGAGGTGCTCTTCGTAGCGATCGACCATCTCCTGGTTGAAGCACAAACCATCGTGCTCGGGATGGCTTAGCACACGGACGCCTTGCCAGCCGGCGCCGAGGATCATCGTGACGAGCGCATCGTACTGATGGATCTGACGCTCGTGATCGACGTGCTGGGCATTTTCGAATCCGGTAAAGGTGAGCTGACGCCGTTTGAGCAGATGATCGACGCTGTAGCCCTCTTCGCGCAGAATTCGCTCGTATAACTGGCGCTGCTGCGGTTGCGCAACGATCAGAACCGCCTGGCCGCCTTTGAGCGCGTTAGCAATGTAGCGCCGCGCAAAGTCTGCGTAGTCGTCCATGTCTTGCATGACCACGAGCGCGTGCCGGCCGCGCGAAAACGACGGGCCATCCAGGCCGAGGTCGAGTGGGAGGAAACCCGCCGGCCGCTCTTCGAGCTTCTCGCGGATGAGCGAGAGTGAATAACCACGGCTCTTCAGCCGGTTGATTTCTTCGACGCGTGCGATCGCAGCGGACTCATCGAAGAGATTGGTGCGGCCGGATACCGAGTCGACGCCCAAGAGGCCGCATTCGCCGTACTTGCGAAGCGTTGGCACCGAAACGCCGAGTTTGCTCGCGAGCTCCTTTATCGTAACTTTGCGGGATGTCCATTGTTGATCGTCCGAGTGCGGTTGCGCCTCAGCGAGGCTGTTCAGTGTCATGTGGGCTCTTCGTCTCCTTGATGCGGCCGCTTGATATTGCATCGCTGCGCAGCCGGATTTGTGAGCTTCCGCGTTTCAACCGCGTCGAGTATTTTACGAGCGTCGGTTCGACCAACGCCGTTGCTGTCGAACGGCTCTATACTAATGATAGCCTTGGCATATCATTTGTTACGGAATCCCAGACGGAAGGGCGTGGAAGAGCGGGACGGACCTGGGTTTCGACGCCCGGCGCCGGCCTTTTGGTGACCTCCATCCTACCCTCGGAGCTGCCGCCGGCAGCCCTCCCGGCTGTCGGCTTCTGGGCCGCGCTTGCCGTCCGGAAGGCGGTTTCCAAGTGCACCGGGGAGACGCTCGACCTCAAGTGGCCGAACGACTTGCTGCTCAAAGGGCGTAAGTGCGTCGGCATCCTCGCCCAAGGGCGATCGCGGGCTCAAAGCTCACGAGTCGCCGTTGGGATGGGGATGAACGTCAACCGGCCAGCTGAGGTGCCGGACGACATCAGCGCTACTGCCGCCTGGCTGAGCGATGCATCAGCTGCGCCGCTCGACCGCACTGCGCTGTTGGCAACGCTGCTCGAGCAGTACGAGCGCAGCTACGACGCGCTGCTACGCGACCCGAAAGCGGTGATTTCGCAGTGGTCTGCCGGTGCGGGGCTGGATGGCAAGTACGTGGCGGTGAAAGCCCTCAACGGCTCGACGTTGCACGAAGGTATCGTGCGTCGTCTGGATGAGGAAGGCAGCCTCGTCTTGCAGACCGGCCAAGGCGAGCGGATCGTACGCCTCGGCGACGTTGACGTGTTGAGCTAGATCTTGGTCGCGAAGGCCTGCTCGGCGTGATACGAGGAGCGCACGAGCGGCCCGGACACGACCTGATGAAATCCCAGCGGCTTCACGGCGCGTGCGAACCACGCGAACTTCTCCGGCGTCACGAACTCCACCACTTTGAGATGCTTCTGGGTCGGCTGGAGGTATTGGCCGAATGTGATGATGTCGACGCCCACCGCACGCAGATCGCGAGCGGTTTGCAGCACGTCTTCATCGCTCTCACCCAACCCGAGCATGATGCTCGACTTGGTGTACATGTCAGAGCGCATGTCCTTGACGCTTTTGAGCACGAATAAAGTCTGGTCGTAGCCGCAGCGCCGGTCGCGCACGCTGCGCGTGAGGGC
>DATGHT010000226.1:0-4144 GCA_035307865.1 Candidatus Eremiobacteraceae bacterium
AAAGTGCTTGCATCGTGTTGCCGCCGCTAAAGCCCGACGAACGTCGGATAGGAACAGGTGGGTACGTTGCGGCGCACGGCGCGCAACGACTTGGTGTCGTAAATGTCCATGCTGTTGGAGCGCGCGTTCGGCACGAACAAGCGATGGCTGCGGGAGTCGAGCGAAGGCAGCCACGGCGTCAGTCCGAGCTCGAGGGTTGCGCGGCGCCGCATCGAGGGCACGTCGTAGACGATCGCGTTCCCATCGCCTTCATTGACGACGAAGAGGCGGTGGAGCTCTTCATCGACCGCGAGGCCCAACGGAAGCGAGGTGGCCGATCCGGTACTGATGACCGATCCGACGCGACGCATGCTCGGTAACGCAAAGCGCTCCAGCCCCGGATGCGAACGCGAGCCCGAAACCGCCGCGGTATCGTTATCAGCGACGAAGAGCAGCCGCTTCGCGGGATCCACCGCAATTCCAAACGGTCGCGTGCCGGTTCTCACCACGCCTGTCTGCCGGACGCGGTTGTCCGGTTGCAGGACGAAGCGCATGACTTCATTGCTGTTGATGTTGCCGATGAAGAATGTGCGTCCATTGTCCACGACCGCGATACCTTCAGGCGTCTCACCGGCGATGACCGACTGCACGAGGACCGGTACGCCGTTCGGCTTGATGCGAAAAATGCGCACGCCGGGCTGACCGGCTTGTGCTTGATTGTCCGTGACTGCGAACAGGTCTCCCGCCAGCGCCGCTGCCTGAGAAAAACGCGCGTTGGAAAATGGCACCGACTGTCTAAAATGCATGCTGGCGAGATCCAATGCGTAGACGGTGGAATCGGAGGCGATGAGCGCGTGCTTCCGATCGCTAGCGAGCGCGACACCTGCGGTGCGGCCTTGCAGGCTGAGCGATCCTAAAGCGCGGATGGTCGACGCGTCGTGCACGTCGATGGTCGCATCGTCATAGCACGACACGAGCGCGAGCGGGCGCCGAGGATCCGGCGGCAGCACGGTTTGCAATGTTGCCGAGTCGGCAAGGCCGGAACCGGCGCTCGCGACGACGTTTGCGACCGCCTGCGTCGCGGGCGCCCGGTAGCGGCCTTGCTCGTCGATCGAGCCCGGCCCGACGAGCGACCAGCGTACGCTGTAGGGTTGCGTGATGCCGACCACCGCAGCTGCGAATTGCAAGTCGTCGCCCAAAAACACGGCGGCTTGTTTTGGAGAGATGTGGATGCGAGCCGGAAAAGGACGCAGCGCTGAGACGCTCGGCTTGGTTTGGCACGTCACGAGCGCCGCAACGGCGAGCGCAGCGGCGCCAGCGGTCATGAGGCCTGGCGCGCCGCTTCGCTTCACAACTGGCCTGCGAGGATGCCGTGCAGGCTGAACGCCACCCCGATGACGCCGCCGACGCCGGCTAACACGAACAGGAATGGCCGCTTGATCATCGCGGCTATCGACGTCAGGACGATTGAGACTTCGAACAGCGCCAAGGCGATGTCGAAGCCGCCTTTTCGCGCCTCCGTTTCTTCCGACCGCGTTATTGCCGCATCGCGGTCGCGCTCGTAGCGCTGCGCCTGCGCGCGCAATGGGAGCTGTTCGCTGCGGTATTTCAAGCCGGCGCTTTGCAGCTTGCTGTGCGCCTGGCCGCCGGCGGTTGCGCCTGCGATCTCGTACAGGTGGGCTTTGAGGCTGTCGGCTTGATACTCGGTCCACAAATCGGAGGCTTGCACTTCGTTCAGCAACGCCTCGTTTTTCAGCGCGAGCGCGCGTTCGCCCAACCGGCCCGCGTACAGACTCGATAGGCCGGCAAAAATCGCCAGCACGGCGGCGAGCAACGGCACGAACCGCAGCACAGCGACTTCGCTGCGTTCCAGTAATTCATGCGCGTGCTCGACATGTTCGAGCGCTTCTTTGGGCTGGTAGTTATCAGGCATTAGCGTTTCACCCGAGCTCGCGCGGCGCGACGAGCTTCGAAGACGGTCGTGCCCGGCACGACGAGCTTGCGCCGCGCAGCCGCAGGATCGAGCGGTGCCATGAAGGCGCCGGCCGCGTTGCGCAGCGCTGCAGCCACAACCGTTCCGTTAGGGTCGACGAGGCACGCGCTCACATCCGGGCGCGGCCGCGCTGCCACCAGCACGTAGATGCGGCTTTCCAGCGCGCGAGTCCGTGCGATGTCAAGCACCGGAAGATCCTGCGGGGGTTTCAGCCATATCAGCAGATCGATGCCGCCGCGCGCGGCAGCCCGCGCGGATTCGGGAGCGAGCAGCGCGCGACCTTCGATGCATGCGCTGCGCAGCGCAGGGCTCCCGCTGCGTAGCGTGGCACGCAATTGCGCAGGCGACGCGTCGGTGCGAAGGACGACGGTCGCCCCCTGCGCGCTCAGGGTCTGCATCGTTTGGCGTTCGTGGCTCGAGCGGCGGCGCGGTGCTTGATACACTCCCAGCCATACGAGGGTAGCAGGCGCACCCGCACTGCCGGGAGCCAGCACGCGAGCCGCGTTCGGCGCTTTGAAAACACTGCGGCTGCGAGGCCGCGCGATCTCTGCAACGATCACCTCGGGCTCCGCTGCACCTGCGAGGGCAAGCACGCTGCCGTCCGGAGCGACGATCTGGCTGCGACCGACATAGTAGATCGCTTCGTGTTCGGAGCCGCACTTGTCCGCGGCCGCGATCCACGCATTGGACTCGAGCGCTCGCACGCGCAACATGAAATCCGCCTGCGGGTTTGGCATCGTCTCGTACGAGGGGCCATAGCCTACCCACGCGGTCGGATCCAAGATAAGCCAGGCGCCCTGCGCTGCAAGCTCGCGCGTGATCTCTGGCACGCGCCCGTCGGCGCAAATCATCATGCCAAGCGATCCAAAGCGCGTGTCGCTCACCGGCCGCGTGCGCCCCGGCACAAACCAGCGATTGTCGAAGCTCCAAAGATATGACTTCGCATACGAACCTAGCTCGCGCCCGCTGTTATCGATGAGCACGGATTGGTTTTGTAAGCCGGTGTTCGCGCGGCGAGCGATTCCGAGCGCCACATGAATGCCGTGCTGCGCCGCCAGCGCGCTGACGCGCCGCAGCGCTTCAGCGGCGCTAGGGATTGCGCGGCGATACGGGTCGCCCAGCAAGACGTAGCCGGGATACGAGCATTCCGGCAGCACGACCAGGTCGGCCCGCTTACGCTTTGCCTCGCGGATGGCTGAAAAAATGTCCTGCAACGCGGCGCGCGCTTCTTCCAGCGGTCGCGCTCGCAGTTGGGCGCAAGCGACCCGAAGCGTGATAGCAGGCACTCGCCTCCCGCGACGCGCGCCCATATACTAAGGGCAAGCCGGGCGGATACTTCGTATGAGTAACGCGCGGCATTGGCTTGGCCGATACATCAGCTAGAGGTTGACGCTATGAAAAATAGATTACTGCTTTGGGCGGCTGCTTTTTTTGCATGTTCATATCCGGCAGCTTCCTTGGGGGCCGCGGCGGGATCGCAGACGAGCCATCCGCTTGCGGCAGCCCCAAAGACGAAAACGCAATTATCCGTGGCGGCCGCGCATGTCAAGGCGCCGGTCGCCCCCATCCGGGTCGCACCCGCGGACGAGTACTTCGGTCATCAGAAGCTCAGCATTCTCGGTATAAACAACACCATCCACGACACCAACCTGCACATCGGCTTCGACCGGGTGCACGCGGCGAAGTACTATGGGCAGCTCGCGCCGGCTGCGGACTCCCTCTTTGATTGGGCGCACAAATATCCGCAGGACACGTGGCTACCCGGGCGCGCCTACTACATGTCGCACGTGTTTTGGCAGATGCACACAAGCGATGGAGACGTCGCAGCTAACAAGTGCCGTGCGCTGCTCTTCAAACAATTTCCAAAATCGCGCTGGGCCACCCTCGCAAAGAAAGAGACACGCGACAGCGTCGCTCCGATGACGCCTGAGGAAATAGCAGGGCAAGCTGCCGCCACTGGAGGTGCGACAGGCCCGGGCGCTTCCACGACCAGCGGTGTCGCTCAACCGGGCACGGCGAACGCCCTCGCTCCTGCGGCAGCACAAGCACCGGGGGCTTCTGCCAAGCAGAAACAATAACGCTGCGATATTTTCCGCGATCGCAGAACAGGCCGCGCCCGCGGCTAACGTGAAAAGGGACCGCATGTATATGCGGTCTCTCGTTTTGCTCGTG
>DATGHT010000227.1:0-5195 GCA_035307865.1 Candidatus Eremiobacteraceae bacterium
CATGTCGGAACGTAACTGCCACCTCAACGTGCGCGCGGTGGTCGGCAAGCGCACCGGCGTCGCGTCGACCAACAAACTCGATGCCGCCGGCATCGCCGACGTCGTGCAGCGCGCCTACGAGATCGCGCGCGTGTCGACTGAAGACCGAGATTTTCCGGGTTTACCGAGCGATGCCGGGCCCGTGACCAACCTGCCCGACGCATTGGATGCCGACACGGCGAGCGCCGCGCCCGAAGTGCGCGCTGCGGCGATTGGCGAGATCATCAAAGTCATGCGCCTGCACAACCTCTACGCGGCCGGCTACGTCTCGACGCAGCACGACAGCGTCGCCATCGCGAACAGCAAGGGGGTCAAGCGTTTCTTCGAATGGAGCGATTCGGCCATCAACATCAAAGCGATCGGCTCGAACTCGAGCGGCTACGCCGAAGGCTTCTCTCGTTCATTTGGCGAGCTCGATCCGGCCGTGCTGGCGGAGCGAGCCGCGAAAAAAGCCGTTGACAGCAAGAATCCGGTTGCGCTGGAGCCGGGCAAGTACACCGTCATTCTGGAGCCGCCCGCGTTCCGTGAGTTCATCGGCTACCTGTCATGGATCGGTTTTGGCGCGCAGCCCTTTGAAGAGGGCTCTTCGTTCATGGCGGGCCGCATCGGGGAAAAAATCATCGGGGAGAACGTGACGCTCCGCGACGATTTCGCGCACCCGCTGGGTGATGGGATACCGTTCGATTTCGAGGGCATGCCGCGTCAGAAGGTCGGCTTGATCGAAAAAGGCATCGCGCGCAGCGTCGTGTTCGATTCCTACTACGCGGCCAAACTGAACCATCCGAACACCGGGCATGCGCTGCCGGCGCCCAATCCCGATGGTCCGATGCCGCTCAACGTCGTCGTCGACCCGGGCAGCCGCGAGCTCGAGGATATCGTCAAGGACGTCAAGCTTGGGGTGCTCGTGACCCGCACCTGGTATATCCGGCTGGTCGATCAGAAGAAGACGATCATTACGGGCATGACGCGGGATGGGACGTTCCTAATCGAACGCGGCCGCGTCACGCGCGGCCTGAAGAACATGCGCTTCAACGAATCGATCATTGACTCGTTGGGCCGCTGCGAAGTGGCTGCGATGCCGGTTCGCTCAGAGAACCACGTCTTGCCGGCCGTGAGAATTGATGATTTTCATTTCAGCAGCGGCACGGAATTCTAAACGTTGGATCGTCCTGGCCGCAGGCTTCGCCGTGGTCACGCTCGCGGCGTGCGGAGGCGGTGGCGGCGGTGCGAATCCTTTGCCGCCGCACGTGGCCGGCAGCTCCTTCCGGCCGTGCACGGTCGGGCTTAGCGCGACTTCAGCCGGCAACGCCCTGGAAATCATTTCCCGTCCGTTGCCGCCGCCGTCGCCGGCACCGCCTTCTCCGCAGCCCTCGGTCACCATCGCTTCCACGGTTGCTCTCACCACGTCCATTCTTTCCAACGGCGCGCGCTTCGCCGGACAGAGCGGCCTGACGCAGCTGCACGACGTCGAACAGGACAGCACGGCGTTGCAGTCGACCGGCGTCGTGCGCGATACGTTCGTCAGCTGTCCGGCGAACGGCAGCGGTGACTATCGCGCCGCCGGCTGGACGTCGACGGACTCGAACGGCGTCGTGCTGACGCTCGTCGACGGCGTCGGCAACGGGCTTCTGGATATTTTGCCGGAGATGAGCGGCGCCAGCTGGACGAACGACGCGGCGTTCACGCTGACGGAGGTCGACGCCGACGGCCAGACCTCGACCAAGACCGTCAACGCCGATGGTTCGTATACCGAAAACGTTTTGTTCCGCGACGGCACGACCTCGACCGCGATCGAGAACGGCGACGGAACCGCATCGTATTCGGCTCCTATCGGCGGCCCGAATGTGGGTCCCAACGACACGGTCAGCGTCGGCACGCCCAATCCGGCGGCCAGCGGCGGCCCTGCGATCCCGATCGTGATCGCAGTCCCCAGTGCTACGCCCGAACAGTTTTCGGTTCCCGATTGGTATCCGCCGGGGCCGCCCGCGCTCGCGAGTGAAAGCGATCAAGACCTCGGCAGCGCAACATTGCCGGCGGCGTGCAATGTGCCGCCTTCGATCGCAGCCAGCGGCAACAAGATCGTGCGCACGACAACCCGCTTCGACACGATTTTCGGCGAGATCGAGCGTGACGTGGCGACGCAGTACACGGCTGCCGGAGTAGGCGTCGTGTGCGCGACGCTCAACGATCAGCTGACCGCCTACTACGACTACACCGGACAAGGCCCGATGTTCTCGGGCGTTGCGCAGCAGATCACGACCGTGACGGAAACGGTTGGCACGCACAGCCTGAGCGTGGCGCGCACGGCGGTGGTACGTGCGCAAGACGTGGCGCTGCGGGAAAACATCGCGCAACAAGACTTCTGGCGCGTGGTGGGCGCGCGACATGCGGCACAGTTACGCGGTCTCGCGCTGCGCCTTCGCATGCGACGATTGCAGCCATGAAGGACGGCTTACGCGCCGTCGCGTTCAGTCTGCGAGTGTTCTCTGTCGCGTGTCTCACCTGTCTCGCGATGACGGACGCTGCGTACTCGGTGCCGCTGCGAGCCGCGGCACCGCCGGCGCCGCCTTTCGACTACGACGCACAAGCGTTGCAGGGCGCGCGTTATACCGGCCCGGCGAACCTGGGCACGATGAGCGTCGACGTCGTGCTGCAGATGCGCAACCCCGCTGGCCTGCTCGGCTTCGCGCGAGCAACCGCAAACCCGCGCTCACCGCTGTTCCGGCACTTCCTGACGCCGCAGCGAATCGGAGATATCTTCGGTGCGCCGCGCAGCGCGCAGCTGGCCGTGCAGGACTACTTCGCGGCAGCCGGCTTGGCGGTGCAGAGCTGGCCGCAGCGGGAAATCGTCCGCGTCGTCGGATCGCAAGCGACGATGGAGCATGCGTTCGGGATTCGTTTCGGCATTTTTGCAAAAGGGGGCCGTTCGTTCTATGCACCAACCACAGCGCCGCAGTTGCAGCGCTCGCTGCCGATAACAGCGGTGAGCAGACTCGTGGCATATCATCGCTTGCGACGGCCGTTGCGAGTCGTCTCGGGCCCGCACCAACTCGTCGGCGGCGAGAGCAACGCGCTGCTCGCGGGCTACTCACCGCAGCAGATCGCCGCCGCGTTCGATTTCACCGGCGCCTACAATGTGGGCTTCACCGGACGCAACATCACGATCGGCATCATGGGGACTGGTCCGATCTCCGACGCGGACGCGAAAACATTTCGCTTGCTCTACGGTATCGCGGGCGTTCCCAAGGTCAGGTTGGTCAACGTTACGACCGTTGCGCCCGGCTTCAGCACCGGCTTACAGCCGGCGCCGCCCATCACGCCCCCATGCACCGGCACGCTGCCTGCGTGCAATCCCGAGGATGGCGAAGCGCAGCTTGACACGGAATGGGCCTCGAGCCTCGCGCCGGATTCGAACGTTTTGTTCTATCTCGCATACAACCCGAACGAATGCCGCGCGCCGGGGCCTTGCAACCACAATCCCCCCACGCCGGCGATGGGGATCGATCTGATCGACGACGAGCTGCAACAGGCCATCGCCGACAACGCCGCGGACGTCATCTCGATCAGCGCCGGCGAGGGCGAGCTCGATGCCGTGGGCGGACAATTTCAAGCGGACGGCACGGGGCTCGGTCCGACGGAATTCGCAACGCTGGCCGCCGAGGGCATCTCGGTTTTTGCAGCCTCCGGCGATACCGGGGCGGAGGGCTGCCAGCCCGACCAGGTTCCCGCCCACGCCGACGTCTTGTGCGCCGTGTATCCGGCATCCGACCCGAACGTCACGGCCGTCGGCGGCACGACCACGCCGATCGGAGCAGACGGCCGCCTCACGGGTCCGCTCACCGCGTGGGGTTTGCAAACCGCGGTGGTCGGCGGTTCGGGCGCGACGGGTGGCGGCCTCTCACAATTTTTTAGCCGGCCCGGCTATCAAGATGCCGTGACGGGCATCGTGGGTTCGCATCGCGGCGTGCCGGATGTCGCTGCCAACGGCGACATTCTCTCGGGTGTCTCGGTGTTGCTGTACGCCGACCCGCAGTTCAGCACAAATCCCGGGCCGCTGCTCTTCGCGGTCGGGGGCACGAGCGCATCGGCGCCGCAAATGGCGGCGATGTGGGCGCTCGTACTCCAGGCGTGCAAGGAGACGCCGCATTGCGGCTTTGGACCGGCGGCGCATCCCTACCGGTTAGGAAATGCAAATCCGCTGCTGTACACGATTTTGACGCGGCCTTCGCTCTACGGCAAATCGATCTACGACATCGTCTATGGCGACAACGCTTCGCTCAACACGATCGATCCCAGCGTTTTGGATCCGGGTTATACGGCTGCCCCCGGGTACGATCTGACGAGCGGCGTGGGTGCGCCTTTCGCGCGCAACCTGATCAACGTCATCACCGGTCGCTAGCGAAAGGGTTAGGGACTCGCGTTCGCTGCGGGCGTCGCGTTCAAGGGCTTGCGCGCTTCGCCCGGCATGAGCGGCCGGATCACGGGGCGTCGCGGTACGGTGCCGACGTGCAAGGCCGCAGCGATCCCGAGCGCGTCCTTCAAGATGACCTGACCGGCAGCGTTAGATGGGCAGCTGACGTCAGGCGAACGCGAATGATTCCAATACACGAAGACCTCGGTTCCGAACGAAGCGCTTTTCATGCAGGCAGCCGGCGGGAGGGCGGCAAGCGGGCCGGCGGCGCGCAGGTCTTCGAAGAATTTCTTCGCAAGAGCGGCGGGAACGCGATCGCGGCTCCTGGCTGTAGCCGCCACGAATTCGGCCGAGCCGTTCGGTTGCACGACGATGCGGTAGCCGGTCGTGTTTGTCGAACCGGAATTCAGAATGACTGCGGCGCCCGGCGACACGGGCAAGTACGCCGGCGTTTTTGAAAATCCGACGTTTGCCAGCGCCACGGCGGGCGCCAACACGCAAACTGCCACGAGCCACTCGGTCTTCATGATCGAGCAACGCAGGCAGCGCTTGTTCGGTTCCCTAAGCAGCACGGCAATCATGGCGTGGCACGTCACAGTAGTTCGCAACCAAGGCGCTGTAGCGCTCTTGGCAATCGGCCTTGCCGCGGCAGCAGCCGTCTCGCTCACCGCAGCCAGCGTTCCCGCGCCGCCCTCGCCGGATGCCCGCGCGCAGCTCAATGCGGCGCGAGCGAAATTGGTGGAAC
>DATGHT010000228.1:0-2552 GCA_035307865.1 Candidatus Eremiobacteraceae bacterium
TTGCCTTACTTGCGTGTGGGGACCGCCTATGTCTCCGCGGCGCGCCATGCCGCGGTCGGGGGCGATCTTTTCGACGTGCACCGCATCGACGACCAACGCTGTCTGCTCGTCGTCGCGGACGTGAGCGGCAAGGGGCTCGAGGCTGCGGTGGAAACAGCCTTTGTGAAGTACACACTGCGCGCGCTCGCAGACGACTACACCGATCCCGGCACCATCCTGAGAAAATTCAATTCTGCGTTTTTCCGTTCGACGAAGGACGATGGGTCGTTCATCTCGCTCTTGGCCGGCGTGTTGGACAAGAGCACCAGTAAGCTCGTCTATGCAAGCGCCGGCCACGCGCCCGCATACTTACGCCGGGCAGACCAGGTCGTGCAGCTGCGAGTCACCGGCCCGGTGGTCGGGCTGCGTGAAAGCGACGAATTTGCGACCGCTGAAGAACAGCTGTTCGCAGACGACCTCCTCGTTCTGGCGACTGATGGCCTAACGGAAGCCCGCGACACCGCCGGCATCATGCTCGACGACGAAGGCGCGATGCGCATCGTCCGCGAGGCACCCGCCGACCCCCAAGCCCTTGCCGACCACGTCGTCGCGGCCGTGAGCCGCCTTTCGGGCGGGCGGATCGCGGACGATTTGGCCCTCCTGGTCATCCAGATCGTCGGACACCCCCAGGCCCCGCCCCCGCCGGCTGCCCAAACCGCCAACTCCACCGCCTCGGCGGTCTGATCACTTGCAGCGCGCTGGCTTGGTCTGCGAAGACTGCGGTGAGGTGCTTTGGATCAGCCAGGGAACGACCAACGTCCGCTGGCTGCGCGACCGCGAGCATATCGTGCGCGAGGTCGAGCAGCACAGCTCGTCCGGGCTCGATACCTGGATGAACGAAGGCCTGCGCTTTATCGACGAACATCGCGGCCACTCGGTCGTCGTCGTGTCGGAGAAATAAAAAAAGAGCGAAGGTTTGCTTCGCTCTTTCTCTTTGAGATTATAATCGCTCGACTAGCGTTTCTTTTTCTTGGTCGTCTTCTTGGCGGTCTTTTTCGCCTTTTTCTTTGCCATTATTACTCACCTCCATCCTGCGGAGTAATGGGGTGACGCGCTCATTGCTGAGCTTACCAGTGCTATTAGCGCATCGCGTGCAGATTCTCCTTTTTTTGAAAATGCTCCAAAACAAATTTTCAAACGTGGATATGGCGCTCGGAACGATCGCGCAGCGGTTTGCCATCGCGATGATATTTCGCGGCGATCATCTCACTCAAGATTGCAACCGCGATCTCCTCGGGCGTTTGCGCACCGATGTCGAGTCCGATGGGTCCGCGCAAACGACCGATCTGCTCTGTCGACAAACCTGCAGCCGCGAGACGCTCGCGGCGCAGTGCCTGCGTCTTCTTGCTCCCGATCGCCCCGACGTAGCGCGTCGCCCGAGGCAGCGCATAGAGGATCGTGGGATCGTCGAACTTCTCGTCGTGCGTCAGCACGGCGACGTAGGTGTTATCATCCATGCGCAATTGCGGCAGTTCGTCCTCGGGCCAGCCAACCCGCAGTTCTTTGGCCTTGGGAAATCGTTCCCGGTCGTTGAGGGTAGGGCGTGGGTCGATAACGGTCACCTCAAAGCCGCTCAGCGTGGCCATCGCACACAGTGCCATTGCGATATGCACCGCTCCCACGATGAGTAGCCGCGGACTGGGGATGCAGACGTCGATGAACACCTCATGCTCGCCCACGGCTACCGTGCGGGAAACCCCTTCCGAGATTTGACGGCGCGCAGCCTGGGCCAATTCGGAGCTGGCAACAAGCGCCTGCGGCGCCGCGTGGGAAGCCGCAACAAAACCGGAATCTGCTGCCAGCACGACTTTCGCGCCGGCCGCCTGTGGCGGACGGACGACCGTGCAGATGGCGAATGCGGCACCCTTTTGCAGCAAGTCCGCCACGGTGTCGAGCAACTGCGACGGCGACGGTTCCTTCACAGCGGCTCGATAAAGACTTCGATCGTGCCACCGCACGACAGGCCCACATCCCACATCATATTGCGGTTGATGCCGTAGCGCACGATGGCCGGCTCCCGCGACTGTAAGACGCGTTGCGCCTCTTCCGCGACCGCCGCTTCCACGCAACCTCCGCTCACCGAGCCTGCGATTTTGCCGCTCCTCGTGACCGCCATCTTGGCGCCTTCGGGTCGAGGCGCTGAGCCGTGCACGGCGATGACCGTGGCCAGCGCAACCTGCTCTCCCGCAGCATTCCATTCTTGCAGCTTGTCAATGAGGTCTTTCATCTTACTCCTAGGCGGTGTTTTCCGCGGGATGAGGTCGTTGTGGGCGCGCGGCACGCCGCCGATCGACCGAGCGCAGCGCCAGGATAAGCTGCGCCAGACTCTTCAAATTGTGTGCGGGCAAGAAGTCGTCGATGTAGGGCAACGCCGCTTTCATCCCGGCCGTCTGGGGACGGTAATTCTTGCCACCGAGCAGCGGATTCAGCCAGATCAGGCGATAGCTGCGAGCTTGCAGCCGCCGCATCTCGCTGCCGAGCAGCTGAATATCCCCCCGGTCCCAGCCGTCGCT
>DATGHT010000229.1:0-3612 GCA_035307865.1 Candidatus Eremiobacteraceae bacterium
ACCTGGCGCGCAGCCGCCGCAAACACGTCGCGTCGGTTGACAAGCAGAACATTCTCGAGACGTCGGGCTTGTGGCGTGACGTCGTGCAGCGCATCGCGCTCGGCTATCCGGACGTCACCGTGGAGCACCTGCTGGTCGACAATGCCGCCATGCAACTCATTCGCCGGCCGCGTGATTTCGACGTGATCCTCACTGAGAACATGTTCGGCGACATCTTGTCGGATGAAGCGGCCATGCTCAGCGGTTCGATAGGAAATCTCCCGAGCGCGAGCCTGGGCACGCGCGGCACGCCAGGCAAGCAGTTCGGTATGTACGAGCCCATCAGCGGCACTGCGCCGGATATCGCCGGCAAGAACATCGCGAACCCCACCGCGGCGATTTTGTCGGGAGCGCTGCTGCTGCGCTACAGCCTCGATGATGACGCAAGCGCGCGTCGCGTGGAGCAGGCGGTCGAGCGGGTCTTCGCAGCGGGAGCGCGCACCAGCGAACTGGCGCGCGGCGGCGAACAGGCCCTTGCAACAAACGAGTTCGCGCAGGCCGTGATCGCGCAGCTCACTGCTGCGTAGACGAAAGCCGCTTTCCGCTTTGCGCGTCGAAGCGTAACGCAGCGCCGGGTTCGTGCGTCATCCCGATCTGGGTGCCCGGGGTCGGCGGAAAAGTGCCGGCGGCCAAGCGGATGACGATCGGTGTGCCTGCCACCGTTGCATGCAGCAAGATCTCCGGGCCCAAATGTTCCGCGATACCCGCGAGCGCGACGAAACGGCGGCGCTCATCGTCAAGCGCGACCAGTCGCAAGTGCTCCGGGCGCACGCCCAGCAGCGTGCCGTCGGGCTGCTCCAGCAGGTTCATCGGCGGCGCTCCGATGAAACGCGCGACGAATGCGTTCGCGGGCGATGCGTAGAGGTTGCGCGGGGTATCGACCTGCTGCACGCTGCCGTCGCGCAGCACCGCGATGCGATCACCGATCGTCATGGCTTCAATCTGGTCGTGCGTGACGAACAGCATCGTCGTTCCCAGCCGGCGGTGCAGCTCCGCAAGCTCGACCCGCAGGCGCGCCCGCAACTGCGCATCCAGGTTGGAAAGCGGTTCGTCGAGCAAGAACGCCTTCGGACGCCGGACGATCGCGCGTCCGAGCGCCACCCGCTGACGCTCGCCGCCGGAAAGCTCGCGCGGCCGGCGGCGCAACAGGCCGGCCACGCCGACCAGCTCTGCGGCGGCGGTGACCTGCGTGCGCAGCGCGGCCTGCTTCACGCCGCGGGTGCGCAACGCGAAGGCCAGGTTCTCGAAGACCGTCATGTGCGGGTAGAGCGCGTAGTCTTGGAAGACCATTGCGACGTCTCTATCCTTGGGTTCGAGCGCGTTGACGCAGCGGTCGGCGACGAAGATGTCGCCCGTCGTCGCGCGTTCCAGCCCCGCGATCAATCGCAGCAAGGTGGTCTTGCCGCATCCCGAAGGTCCCACGAAGACCATGAGCTCACCAGGCTCGATGTCGACGCTGACGTCGTTCAGCGCGAACTGTCCTCGCGGAGCGCCTTCGTAGCGCTTGGAAAGGTGCCCGAGACGAATGCTCGCGGCGGGTAATTGCAGCTGTGCGCCTGCCATGCTCAGCCCTTCAACGCACCGATGGTGAGGCCGCGCACGAAGAAACGCTGGAACGCGAAGAAGACCACAATGATCGGAACGGCTGCCAGCAGTGCGCCTGCCATGAGCGGACCGTACTCGGTCGCATATTGGAACCGGATGCTCGCAAGGCCGACCTGGACGTTGCGCATCTGGGTCGAGCTCGTGAAAAGAGCCACCACAACAACGAGTTCCACTGCCCCACGAATGTAAAAATCGCCAGGGCTCCCAGCACTGGTCTCGCAAGCGGCAGGACGATTTTCCAGAAAATCGTCCACTCGCTCGCACCGTCAACGCGCGCTGCATCCAGCAGCGCCGAGGGGAGCGTCTGCAAGAATTGTTTGATCAGAAAAATTCCCCACACGCTTGCCAAGAATGGCGCGATCAAGATGAAATAGGTGTCGCTCAGCCATAGATCGTTTGCGACGATGTACAGCGGGATGAGCGTGACGATCTCAGGCACCATCATGAGGCCCAGCAGCAGCCAAAAGACCTGCTCGCGCCCCGGGAAACGCAGCTTGGCGAACGCATAGCCGGCCATCGTGTTCAGCAGCAAACTGCCGCAGGTCACGGCGGATGCGACGAGCAGCGAATTGACGAACCAGCGGCCCATCGCGACGTGCGCGAACAGCCAGCGAAAATTTTCGAAGGTGAGGTGCTGCGGCAGCCAGTGCGGCGGAAACGTCGTGGTGTCCGCTTGCGGGGAGAAAGCAGTCAGGAACATCCAGTAGAGCGGAAAGAGCGACAGGACCGCCCAGCCGACCAAGACCGCGGCACCAGTGAATCTGGCGAGCCGCCGCTTAGTATTCGACATCGCTCGCCAAGACGCGGTATTGAAGGAGCGACACGAGCACGATGATGATCCCCAATAAGAATGCTTCGGCACAGGCGATGCCGACTTCGCCGCGTTTGAAGAACGCGTCGTAAATGTCGTAGACAACCGTGTCGGTGCTGAATTGCGGGCCGCCTTGCGTCATCAGGTAAATGGCGCCGAACACCTGGAACGAGCCGATGAAACCGATGATCAGCACGTAGATCGTCGTCGGACGGATGAGCGGGAACGTAATACCCCAGAACTGGCGCCAGGCGGAAGCGCCATCCAGGCGGGCGGCCTCGTAATAGGATTGCGGAATGCCAGCCAGCGCCGCAAGATATAAGATGACGCCGGCGCCGTGCCCGCCGATCACTGCGGTCGCCATGATCGCGGGCAACGCAGTGTGCGGATCTGCAAGCCACAGCGGTTGCGGCAAGTGCAGCGCCGCCAGCAGATGGTTGAGCAATCCGTCGACCGGTGCAAACAGATAGACCCACACGACTGCCGTCACCACCACACCGATTTGTGCGGGCAAATAGTAGAGGGCCTTGCAGGTCGTTTGCCAAGCGGCGCTGCGTGCGTGCAACAACAGCGCAAGCCCCAGTGAGATGGTCACGCCGGCGGCCACGACTACCAGCGTGTAGGCGATCGTGTTGAGCAACGCCTTGTGCACGATCGGGTCCAGCAGCACGCGGCGGTAATTGTCTCCACCCACCCAGCTGCTGTGCAGCACGTTGTAATGTTGGAATGAAAGCGCAAACGCATAGGCGATCGGATAGACGCCGAAGACGGCGATGATCGCAAGTGCCGGCGCCAAAAAAGCGAGCGCGGTGCGGCTACGTTCCATTCAGCACTTGAGTGGCTGTCTGGGCCATCGCGGCGACTGCCTGCGCGGGCGTTGCCTCGCCTGCAAGCGCCGCTTCCCAGTTTGGCATGATGGCCACTTCCGCGACGCGCGCCTCGCGTGCGCTCGCAACGTCGAGCGGGGGATGGATGCGCGGCGCTGCTTGCTCCAAGTATCTTTGGAAGAACTGCATGTTGGGACTGGTCAGCTGCAGGTCGCGCGCGAAGCGCGTAAGACCCGAGCGTCGCGACGGCAAGAGCGACAGGTGCGCCGCAAAAGCCATGGCTTCGGTGTTGGTCAGAAAACGCGCCAGTCGCAAGGCGGTTTCGACGCG
>DATGHT010000230.1:0-2019 GCA_035307865.1 Candidatus Eremiobacteraceae bacterium
CAATCCGTCCGCGCACGGACAGCCGGGTTGCTGCGCAAACACGTAGTCGCTCAAATAGCGCGCGTCGTACGGTTCTCTAAAAAAAACTTTGCCCTCGGTCCACTGCTGATTCGCTTGTTGTTCCCGTTTGGCTAGCTGGTCGGCGGAAAGAGCGTGGCCATCGTCGACGATGCCGTAGTAACGGATGCGAGCCGAACTGCCGTCGATGAGGAGTTGAGCGCTGTCGCTCTGCTCGCTGTGATGGAGCGGTCCGCCTTTGATCTCGGTCGAAAAATGGCGTTGCATGCCGATCACGCCTTGCATGTCGGCGGCGCGAGCATCCGCTGCGCGCTGCACGATCGTGGGCACCGCGCTCGTCACGGAGCGGCCCGGCTGCGCACTCCCGGCAAGGATGGCAACGATGGCGAGCGCCAGCCAGCCGGCGAGGAAAATCTGCTTAACTCGTTTCACGCACTGCATGTACCCGTTCGGGCGTTTCGCTATGCTTGGTCGTTTGGGGCAGAAAACGCGCGAAGTCGGCTGGAACCACGTCTTCCGTATCGATGTCCGGGAAGAGCCGCCGCCCGGCCTGCTCGTAGGCGCTCGCCACGAACTCGCCACACGTATAGCGGTCACCGATGACGTAGTTGACGCGAAAGAGCCGGAACATCCTGTGCAACACGATCACCGCCAGGTCTACCGAGTCGTAACCGTCGCCGACTTGCGTTCGAGCCCATGCGATGGCCGCGTCACGGCTCTCCGGAAAACCGGGGATGATGATGTAGGGATGCTGGTCACGAGGATCGCGCAGGTCGCGCTGCCGGACGCCTTTGGGTACGGCCTCAAGCACAACGTCCGGCGCACAGCACAGCGCGACGTGAAAGTACGGCGAGCGCGTTGCCAGCGAGATGATGGTGTCTTTCCCTTTGGGGCGATAGAACAACAGGATGTCGCCGGGCGCGGGAGCTTCAGTCAGCGTTCGCGTTCTCAGGCATGTTTTGCAGCACTTTTCCGCTCGCTGCATCCACGCCGACTTCATGCTTGATCGCGCCGTGCTGGATGACGAACGAATAGCGCAAACCGCTGCCGCCTTTTTCCTTTTCAAGCGCCTGGGAGGCGATTTTGCCGGGGTACGCTTTCACGGCGATGCCGCGCGCCTGAGTCAGGCTGACTTTGGCCTGGCCGGCGTACTGCGAGCCCGCATATGCCCAGGCCGGCGCTGTCACGGCGGCGATCAACACGAACGCCGTAGCGATGCGCTTTATGCTTTTCATGTATGCTCCTTTCGGTGCTGGCCGGAATTCAACGTTCTACAGAGAACCCACTGCCGTAAGCTATGCAAGTCGATCAGTTCGCAACGCTCGATCACGAACGGATGCATCGTACCGGGTTTCCCGAAGTCATTTTTTGCCCCGGCAAGACGGACGAACAAGTCGCCTCGATCGCAGCGGGTCTCGCACTGCGGGCTCCGGTCATCATGGCAACGCGGGCGACGCCGGATGCGTTCCAGGCCGTGCAACGGGAGTTGCCGGAAGCCGTCTACCACCGCGAGTCGCGCATCATCGCGTGGGAAAAGCGGCCGCTGGAAAAAGTCGGTCTGGCGGCAGTCGTCTCGGCGGGCACCTCGGATGGACCGGTAGCCGCGGAAGCAGCGATCGCGCTGGAACTCATGGGCAACCAGGTGACCCGCGTCCACGACGTGGGGGTGGCCGGCTTGCACCGCGTCTTGCGACACTGCGAGGTGTTGCGCACCGCCAACGTCGTCATTGCGGTGGCAGGCATGGACGGCGCGCTGCCGGCCGTGATCGCAGGCCTCACCGACAAGCCCGTCATCGCGACACCGACGAGCATCGGCTACGGCGCATCCTTCCAAGGACTCGCTGCGCTGCTCGCAATGCTCAACGCCTGCCCGGGCGGTGTCGCGGTGGTCAACATCGACAACGGTTTCGGTGCTGCCTGCATCGCGTCGCGCATCAACCACGCCAGCGCGCGGGCCTCTGCATGACCGGCGAAGAGGCGCTACGGCGAATCCTTCGCGCT
>DATGHT010000231.1:0-2540 GCA_035307865.1 Candidatus Eremiobacteraceae bacterium
ACGCGTCCTCGTGCATGCGGTCGGCTCGAGCGTCGGGATCGCGGTCATGCAGATCGCGTCAGCGATGCAGTGTAA
Organism: Candidatus Eremiobacteraceae bacterium; assembly: GCA_035307865.1. Classification (GTDB taxonomy): domain Bacteria; phylum Vulcanimicrobiota; class Vulcanimicrobiia; order Eremiobacterales; family Eremiobacteraceae; genus JALYZS01. Next base: position 76 of record DATGHT010000231.1, read on the forward strand.
TGTGTACGGCACCTCGCGCAGCGCATGGAAACTGGAGCGCGCACGAGCGCTCGGACTGCGCTACCCGATTCAGGCGGACGCGCCGGATTTCGCGGCGCAACTCCTGCGGCATGGGGGCGCCGACGTGCTGGTCGACTTTGTCGGCGCGCCCTACTTCGAACGCAACTTGGCGGCTATGGCACCGCGCGGCCGCATGGTCAGCCTGGCGACGATGGGTGGCGCGAACACGGAACTCTCGCTGCAGACCCTCATGCGCAAGCGTTTGCACCTCATCGGATCCGTGCTGCGCAGCCGCAGCCTGCAGGAGAAGACCGATGCGATCCAAGCTTTCGAGTTGGACGTCGTGCCGTTGCTAGCAGCCGGTGAACTTCAGGTGCCGATTGACAAGGTGTTCCCATTGGAAGACGCCGCCGCGGCGCACCGCTACGTCGAGTCCAACGAAAACTTCGGTAAGGTCGTTTTGAGAATTTGAGCGCGACTCGACGGAGGCTTTAGACTTCGATGCGCTGCTCGATCGAGACGTCGTACAGGAAGAGAAACTTGTACCACTCACCCGGCACGGTGTGACGTTTGACCTGAATCCACGGAATGTACTTGGGCGTGCGCGGCTTGCGCAGCATGTGCATGTTGGCGTCGTGCGGCGTGCGGTTATTCTTGCGATTGTTGCAAATCAAACACGCGCAGACGAGATTCTCCCATGTGGATGGTCCGCCGGATGAGCGCGGCACCACGTGATCGACGGTCATCTGGCCTTCGCCTTTGCGGCCGCAATATTGACAGGTGTAGTCGTCGCGCAAGAGGACGTTCTTCTTCGTGAGGGCCACTTGCTGGCGCGGCCGGCGGATATAGTACAGCATGCGGATGATCGACGGCATGCGCATCTCGATCGTGGCCGAGCGTAAGAGCCGCTGATGGTGGTGCAGAATTTCCGCTTTGCCCGAAAACACAAGCTTCACGGCACGCTGGATCGAGGTGACGTTGAGCGCCTCGTAGGTGGCATTGAGCACGAGCACGTCGGTCATTTGAGGCGGCTCGTACGGCGCACGTAATCGATCTGCAGCTGCGTCAGCATGCTCTCGATCGCAAGACGCGCGTCGTTTTCCATGACTTGGCGAACGGCCCCGAGCAGCGCGTTGGCGGCATCGATGGCTGCGCGTGCTTCAGTGAGATCGACGCCGGGGCGCGCCTCGCGCTGGTCGTCGTCGGGCTGCAGCGGCACGTGCAGGTGGAGCTGGCTCGCGGCGGTTTCCACCAGCACGGAGAGCATGCTGAATGCCAGGTCGCGCATGGGAACGACCCCACTGGCCGGATCAGTAAGCTCTGCGGTAGTGTTTTTCTCGCCGCTCATCGCGTGGTTATACTCCCACGCTTTATTTTAAGCAAACAGGGGTACATACCCCTGCCGGCCCGCGGCAAGGGTGTTATCGTTTCGCGGCGGACACCATTTCCAGAAAGTATTTGTGGATGCGCGTGTCGTCGGTCAATTCGGGGTGAAAGGACGTGCCGAGCAGATTGTTCTGCCACACCATCACGCCTTTGCCTTCGAAGTAGGCGAGAATGTGTGCGCCGCCCCACGCAGATTCGATCCAGGGCGAGCGGATGAAAACTGCCGGGAACGGTTTGCCGTCGAGACCTTCGATGTCGAGTGATTCTTCGGCGCTCTCACTTTGGCGGCCGAACGCGTTACGCTTCACCTCGACGTGCAACAGTCCCAGCGTCGGTTGTTTCGAGCCGGTGACTTTTTCTGCCATCACGATCATGCCCATGCACGTGCCCCACACCGGCATGCCCGCTTTGGCCCGCTCCACGAGCGGTTTCGCAAGCCCGAAGCGCTCCAGTAAGTGCGCGACCGCGGTGGACTCGCCGCCAGGGATGATGAGCCCGTCCACGCTTTGCAACTCTTCGACGGTTTTCACACGAACGGGTTCGGCTTTGCACACTCGCAACGCGGCCATGTGCTCTTCGATATCTCCCTGCAGCGCGAGCACGCCCACGCGCAGAGTACCGCGCGCCGGCGTCGCCGCGGCGCGCGTCGTTTTGGCATGCGGCATGTGTTTTACCAGCCGCGTCCGGCGAGCAGTTGGTCTTTCGGTATTTGGCTGATTTCCAAGCCGGCCATCGGTGCACCCAGTTCTTTGCTGACCTCAAGCACGACTTTGGGATCATCGAAGTAGTGGGTCGCCTCGACGATGGCCTTCGCAGTCTTCGCGGGATTCGCGCTCTTGAAGATCCCGGATCCAACGAAGACGCCCTCGCTGCCGAGCTGCATGCACAGCGCCGCGTCTGCGGGCGTCGCGATGCCTCCGGCGACGAACATGACAACGGGCAAGCGTCCGTTGTGGGCTACTTCCCGCACCAGTTCCACCGGCGCGCCGAGATCGCGCGCGGCGCTGACGAACTCTTCTTCGGGGAGAACCGAGAGGCGGCGTATCTCGTCGTTGACTTGCCGCAAGTGACGGATGGCT
>DATGHT010000232.1:0-2444 GCA_035307865.1 Candidatus Eremiobacteraceae bacterium
GCGTACTCTTTGAGGATGTCGTTCTGCGAGGTGCCGGCCAAGCGATCGAATGCGATGCCGCGGCGTCTGGCAACCGCCAAGTACATGGCGAGCAAAATAGCCGCCGGCGCATTGATCGTCATCGACACGCTGACGTCTTGCAACGGAATGCCTTCGAAAAGCAGCTCCATATCGTCCACGCTGTCGATCGCGACACCCGTGCGCCCGACTTCGCCGGCGGCCGCCGGCGCATCGGAGTCATAGCCCATCTGCGTGGGCAGGTCGAAGGCGACCGAAAGCCCCACTTGGCCCTGCGACAGCAAGTAACGGTAGCGCGCGTTGGATTCGCGCGCAGTCGCGTAGCCCGCATACTGGCGCATCGTCCACAAACGTCCCCGATACATGTTTTCCTGAATGCCGCGCACGTAGGGAAACTCGCCCGGTTTGGGCTGATTCGCCAAGTCGAGATCGGCGACGTCGGCCGCGGTATAGCAGGGCTTGACCTCAAGGCCGCTGTCGGTGACGCGTTTGCGCATGCCGGTGCGTTCGGGCAGCCCCGGGGAACCTCCGGCTGCGAGCGATGCGAGAGCGGCGCGGCCTACGTCGCGTCGCCGAACAGGATGATCGCGGTTCCCGTCTCCACCGTTTCTCCGACTGCCACGGCTACGGATTCCACCCGGCCGGCGCGCGGCGCAGCGACTTCGTTCATCATCTTCATCGCCTCGATGATCGCGACGACTTGGCCGTCCGCGACCAGATCGCCGGGCTTCACCTTGATCTCCGCGATGATGCCGTGCATCGGAGCTGGGACCGAGGAACCGTCGTGGGAGACGTGCTTGGGCGCTTTGTATTTCGGCGTGCGCCGCAGGGGACCGGCGTGCGGCGGCAATCCGAAGACCTTGACCTCGAACCGTTTGGCGTTGACTTCAACGCTGACGATGCTGGCATCGTTCGGTACGGCTTCTTGCTGCGCGCTTGCGGCGGCGCCGCTTTTGTACGCCCGCGCCAACGCATCTCGCTGCTCGCGCACGAACCGCTCGACCGTCGCCGTCGAGTAGCTGCCCTGCCGGAACCCCGGGTCGTCGAGCAGCATCCGGTAGAGTGGAATCGTGGTGTCGAACCCCTCGACGACGTACTCGTGCAGCGCACGCTGCGTCCGCTGGATCGCCTCCTCGCGGTCGGCGCCCCACACGACGAGTTTGGCCACGAGCGAATCATACTCGCCAGGAATGCGCCAGCCGGGAAACGCCGCGCCGTCGATGCGCACGCCGGGCCCGCCGGGCTCGATGTAGCGCGTCACGGTTCCCGGACAGGGCCGGAAGCCTTGCGCCGGTGACTCCGCGTTGATGCGGCACTCGATGGCATGGCCGCGCGCGTGCAAATCGCCCTGCCCGATCCATAACTGCTCGCCGGCGGCGATGCGGATCTGCGCTTTCACGAGGTCGAAACCGTAGACTGCCTCGCTGATCGTGTGCTCGACCTGTATGCGCGTGTTCATCTCTAAGAAGAAGAACTGCTCGCCGTCAACCAGGCATTCGATCGTGCCGGCGCTGTCGTAGTGCGTGGCGGTGCCCAGGGCGACCGCCGCCGCGTGCATGCGCCGGCGCAGATCCGAGCCGATGGATGCGGGCGTTTCCTCCACCAGCTTTTGATGGCGGCGCTGCAGCGAACAATCCCGCTCGCCTAGATGAACCACGTGGCCGTGGCGGTCGCCCAGGATCTGAATCTCGACGTGTTTGGGATGAGCGAGATAGCGCTCGACGTACACCGTGCCGTCTTTGAAATATGCCGCTGCCTCTTTGGTCGCGAGCGACAGCGCTTGCTCGAGCTCGCTCGCGTCGCGCGCCACCTTCAATCCCTTGCCGCCGCCGCCGGCCGCCGCCTTGATGGCGATGGGGTAGCCGAAGCGCTCTGCCAGCGCTCGCGCTTGCGCCACGCTTTGCACGGGGTCGGTCGTGCCCGGCACGATCGGAAAACCAGCTGCCTGCGCGCAGCGCCGCGCGGCGATCTTGTCGCCCATCTGCTCCATGACGTCCGGGTTCGGACCGATCAGCACGAAACCGCCATCGCGGCAGCGCCGCGAGAAGGCCGCGTTCTCTGCGAGGAAGCCGTAGCCGGGATGAACCGCATCGCAGCCCGCCTCGCGCGCGACCGCGAGCAGGCGATCGACGTTCAGGTAGGACTCTGCGGGTGCGGTCGGGCCTAAATAATACGCTGCGTCTGCAGCGCGCACGTGCAGCGAGTCACGATCCGCATCTGAGTACACGGCGACGCTTTCCAGCGCGAGCTCGCGGCAGGCGCGGATGACCCGCAGCGCTATCTCGCCACGGTTCGCCACCAGAACGCGTTTAAACGACACGGAGCGCTTCCAGCCGCGCGACGTCCTTCCAAGCCAGCTTGTGCTCGACGTCGCCGTTGGCCACGTCGGCATAGCGCAGGGTGCCGGGCTGCGCCGCCGTCACCGT
>DATGHT010000233.1:0-4364 GCA_035307865.1 Candidatus Eremiobacteraceae bacterium
AGAGTAAGCGTTAACACGCTGCGGCTTGCTCAACTTGCTCGGCTTGTTGTTGTATAAAGCCGCGCAAAGTGGTATCCTTAAAGCCTATGACAGAAGCAGCAACGTCAAATTTGGACGAGCGTCATGCAACACTTTGGGGTACGCGCATCGGCCTGATCATCATTCATGCGGGAGCGCTCGCGGCGCTCTGGCCGGGATTTTTTTCGTGGTCGGCGCTGGCAGTCATGTTCGTGCTGTGGTATCTGACGGGTGCCATCGGCATTTCGCTCTGCTATCATCGCACGCTGACGCATCGCAGTCTCAAATTGTTCAAGCCGCTCGAATACGCCGCAGCCTTGCTCGGCACGCTCGCGTTAGAAGGCGGACCGATCACCTGGGTCGCGACGCACCGCATTCATCACGCCTACACCGATAAAGAAGGCGATCCGCACGACGCTCACCGCGGCTTGTTGTGGACACATATCGACTGGCTCTATCGCCCCAACGAAGCTCGTCCGAGCCTTGCAGAAGAGCAACGCTACGCACCGGACTTGTGGAACGATCCCACATATCGTTTCCTCGACAAATACGCGGTGCTGTTCCAGGTGTTGCTGGCGGCAGCGCTGTTCTTAGTCGGCGGGTTGCCGTGGGTCATTTGGGGCGTCTTCGTCAGGCTGGTCGTGGTCTATCATATCACGTGGCTGGTCAACAGCGCCGCGCACCGCTTTGGATACCGGAGCTTTCGCACCGGCGACCAATCCACGAACTGCTGGTGGGTGGCGTTGCTCACGTGGGGTGAAGGCTGGCACAACAACCATCACGCGTTTCCATTTTCTGCCCGCCACGGCTTGAAATGGTATGAGTTCGACTTGTCCTGGTTCACCATTCGGCTGCTGAAAGCACTGCGGCTGGCTCAAGCAGTACGCCTGCCGACGACCGCGATGTTGGAGCGCCTTCAGGCGCAGAGGCCGCAGCAGCAAAAAGCAGGCTAAGAGGTCCCACCCGCGCTCGCGGAACGTTGCGCGCTCGGCTGCGCTTGCAATGCCTGCAGCACCTTTTGGTGAAACGCCTCACAGCACAGACCAGTCAACTGGACCTTGCCGCCTGAAACCTTGATCGACAAGTGGCGGCACTGGATCGGGTGCTGCTGGCACGTCAGACCGGCAGCTTTGGCTTGCAACATTTTCTCGGCGAGCCGGTCCGGATGCAGCAACTGGCGGGCTGCGTCTTGAGCCGCGATCTCCTTGCCGTTCATAGTGATACGGATCTTCATGTTCATCCTCCGGCGATTGCTTCTATCTGCAACGGCTGATTCTGCATGACATATGACGGTCGACGAGCCGAACGCACCAGTCGTGGGCGCAATCACACCCTCCCAGCAACAGCGCTCCACGCCAGCTAGAGGACCGAACACCATGTAGGGGACCCCAACGCAAGCTGGCCGTTTGCGGCGCGGTTCAACTGGAGCCCCGATATAATGAAGATACCGATCATCGACGGCGCGGAAGCCAACCGTAAGAAGTATCTGTCGATGATGAACGACATCCCGGACTGCGAAGCAATTCCATTCTCCAGCGCCGAGGAAGCGCTGGAATGGTGCGCGGCAGGCGGCGTGCCCGACATCCTGCTGATCAACCATTCCTTGCCGGGTACGAACGGTTTGGAGCTGCTGCGCCGTATCCGCGAGATGCGGACGATCAATGAAGTACCCGCGCTGATCATCGGCTCGTCGGATGCGAAGGCGATCCGGCGTGAGGCCTTTGCCTTAGGCGCCGACTTTGTGTCGTCGCCCGTCGACCTGCAAGAGCTGCAAAGCCGGATCAAAAATATGGCGGCGCGGGCAGAACGATACAAGCAAGAAACGGAAACCGCCGACTGGTTGGCGGCCCAGGTCAAACGTGCGACCGCCGAGCTCATCGAGCGCGAACGTAAGATCATCTACCGGTTGGCGCGGATCGCTGAATATCGCGATCCGGAGAGCGCGTTGCACCCGGTGCGTGTCAGCCACTACGCGCGGCTGCTGGCGCTCACGCAAAACCTCCGCGCCAGTCTTATTGACTCGATCTTCGCCGGTTCGCCGCTCCACGACGTCGGCAACGTCGCCATTCCGGACTACATCCTGCTCAAGCAGGGCAAGCTCACGTCACTCGAATTCGAGACCATGAAGCAGCACACGATCGTCGGTTACGAGCTGCTCAAAGACGATGCATCCAGCCTCTTGAACACCGCTGCGACGATGGCGCTCACCCACCACGAACGCTTCGACGGCACGGGCTATCCGAAGGGCTTGAAAGGTGAAGACATTCCCCTTGCCGGCCGCATCTGCGCGTTGGCAGACACCTTTGACGTTTTGACGTCGCAGCGGCCATACAAACCTGCCTTCGACACGAACAAGGCGCTCGCGGAGATCATGAGCTGCCGCGGCACGCAATTCGATCCCAAACTAGTGGACGCGTTCAAGTCCGTGCTTCCCGAAGTCCTACGCATCAAGGAGCAGTTCGCCGACCCGGATGCCGTTTCGAAGATGCACAACACCGTCGCCGCCTTGGGTGTTTTGCCAAAAAGCTCGAAATAGCGCTCGGCTACGGCAGATTCAGGTTATACTTCACAAAAACAGCTTCTCGCTCCCAACCCAACTCTTCGTACAACCCCTGCGCGGCCTCGTTGTCCTTGGCGGTTTCCAAGAACAGTTCAGCAGCGTTGCTGTCGCGCGCAAAATCGCGTGCTTTCAACAGGAGCGCACGCGCGACGCCGCGCCGGCGCCAAACCGGCGTCACGAACAAGTCGTTGAGGACCCAGGCACGCCTCATTTGCGTCGAGGAGAACAACGGATAGAGCTGCATGAAGGCGATCGGCGCGCGATCGGGTGACAACTCGCGCGCGACGAAAACGTGTGATTCGCCCTGGCGCAATCGCTCCCGAAGAAACGCCCGTGCTTTCGGCAGATCCGTTGCTTGTTTGTAGAACTGGCGGTAGGCGTCGAAAAGCGGCGCGATCGCGTCGACATCGGCCGGCGTTGCGGGTGCGATGGAAAAGTCGGCATGCGTATCCATGCGATTGCATTTGGCGCCTCGAGAGAAATCTGCTTGCAGTCGGGTAAGCCAGCCGACCGCACGCTTGTGTTGTAGGACGGTTTGCCCGAGGACAAACCCTCCAGCGCATACAAAACGAGCAGCGTCCTGCGCGTTGCGCGCCGGTGATGTGAGGTCCATGCCGAGCTTCCCATTCCAGGTCGATGCCGGCTTTCTGGGCGGCAGCCTGTCGCGCTCCCAGCGGCTGCTCTCTATCGGTCTCATGGCGATTGCGGGCCTCATCTTGGCGTACTTCGAGTACCGGTTGCACAACGTCTTGCTCGCTCCGCTTGCAACGCTCTTCGTGGTCGGCATCCAGGCCGTGGGCGGTTTTTACGCGGGCCTCGCCACCGCCGGCGTGATGGCCCTGATCTTCGCAGCGGCGGAAGAAGCTTCGCTCAAAGGAAGGCTCGACAGCCATCTCGTCGCCGACATGCTGCCGTTACTGGTCGTGTATGTGCTCGTCGCGATTCTGCTCGAGTTCATCCGCCGCCAAAGCCAGGCTCTCAATGAAAATCGCTTGCGCCTGCAAGACTTTGAACTGACGCAAACGCGTGGTGAGTTGGCCGCGGCGGACGCACGCTATCGCGCGGTGGGGGAATCGATCCCATTCGGCATTTGGCACTGCGACGCTGACGGTCACGTGACTTACATGAGCGATTCATTTCTCCAGCTCGTCGGTATGACGTTGGATGAAACCGCCCATGGCGGATGGCTCAGACGGGTTGTGCCGGAAGATGCGAGCCGAATCCAGCACGCATGGAGGGACCGCGCGAACTGGGGCGAGCTCTGGGAAGACGAATACCACATCATCGGCGCCGACAACCAGATGTATACGATTTTGTGCCGCGGCCGTCACATCCGCGACGAGCGCGGCAATGTCGTCGGTTGGACCGGCATCAACCTCGACATCACGGAACGGGCGCGCGCACGCGAACAGCTCAGTTTCTTGGCCGAAGCGGGCCGCGTTCTGTCGCTTTCCCTGGACCCTTCCACGACGCTCGAACGCATTGCCAGCCTGGCGGTACCCCGCATCGCCGATTGGTGCGCCGTCGATGTAGTGGGTGAAGATGGGGAAGTCAAGTCGATCGCGGTGCTGCACGCCGACACCTCGAAAACGGACATCGCCCGGGAGTTGCGGGCCTATCCGCAGCAAGGCGACGATTCGCGCGGACTGCGCCGCGTGTTGCGCACCGGCAAGCCGGAGCTCTACGATAATATTCCGGACGAGATGCTCGTGCAGGCGGCACGCGATGAACGGCAATTGTGGCTGCTGCGGGAACTGGGCATGCGATCGGCGATCATCGTGCCGCT
>DATGHT010000234.1:0-4205 GCA_035307865.1 Candidatus Eremiobacteraceae bacterium
CCTCGGGTGTGCTGCAACGTCGAATCCCAGATTTCGCCGCGCGCGAGATGCTCTGGCGCGCTGCGGGGCGCTCCACCCCGGCGTACTGGGTAACGCTCAAGCGCGTTTTTGACGTCGGCACGAGCTTGGCGCTTTTGGTGCTATGCGCACCGCTTTTTGCGCTCATCGCATGCGCCATCAAGCTCGTGTCGCCAGGCCCGGCGTTGTTTTCCCAGCAGCGAGTCGGCAAAGACGGGCAGCTCTTCCGGCTGTACAAGTTCCGCTCCATGGTCGACGGCGCGCACCTCCTCCGCGACAACGTCGCGCACCTCAATGAGATCGACGGCCCGGTTCTCAAGATCTCCAACGACCCGCGGCTCCACGCTCTCGGGGCGTTCTTGCGCCGCAGCAGCCTCGACGAACTGCCGCAACTCTGGAACGTGTTGCGAGGCGACATGAGTCTTGTCGGGCCGCGTCCCGCTCTCCCCAGCGAGGTGAACCATTATCTCCCTCATTATTACCAGCGTTTCACCGTACTTCCGGGGATGACCGGCCTCTGGCAGGTGAGCGGGCGAGCGCGGATACCGTTCCGCCGCTGGATGGCGATGGATGTCTGGTATGCGAGAAGCTGGACGCCGCTCGTCGATCTCTGGATTCTGATGCGAACGCTCCCCGCGGTGCTCCGGCGCGACGGCGCGTGGTGACGATCGCCTTTCTGCCCCTCCCACCCGTTATCGATCAGACCATCCACCGCGTGCCTTTGGATCCGTGGTCGGCGCTGGCGTTTTTTTGCGTTCTCTCGGGTGCGGGCTATCTCGCGTTTCGCAGGTCACCGCTTGTCTTGGCCGTGCTTGCATTCTGCGTACCCTTCGCTGCGTATCGTGACGTGGGCAATACCACTATTACCATTGAGAAATGCGTGGCGTTGGGGACGGCAGTCGGATTGATCGTAAGCGGCGTTCCGATTTTGCCGCGCTCGCGCGGGGCGCGGCGAATCTTGTTTGCGGGCGGGATCCTGGCGGCAGCGATCGTCGTGTCGCTGCTGCACGCCACGTATCCCGTGCACGTGGGCCGCGAGCTCTTGAAGCAAGTCGAGTACGTGGTGTTGTTTTGGTGTGCGGCTAGCTTCATCGAACAGGTGCCGCGCGCCGACCGCTTCTTATGCCTCGGAGCGGGCACTGCGGCGTTGATCGTTGCCACGGTCGCCGTCTCGCAGGCGATCATCGGCGGCGCACCATCCGGCGTCTGGATCAATGGTCATCCGCTGCCGCGGGTCGCCGGCCCATTGGAAGGACCGAATCAACTAGCCGGATACTTGGAGGCAGCGCTGCCGCTGCTGTGGCTCATGCCGCTGCTCGTTGCCGACTTGCGCCTTGCTTGGAGGTTTACGACCGGTGCTTCATCGGCCGCTCTCATCCTGACGCAGTCGCGCGCGGGCGTGATCGTCACTGCGTTGAGCTACCTCGTGCTCGCGAAGCTCAGTCCGCGAGCGGCGCGTCAGAGTCTCGTGCCCTCGATCGTCGGAGCGGCATTCGGCCTTTTGGTCCTCGTCGCGTGGTTCAGCTTTTGGGCGCACGCGAGCTTGCGTGACATGGAAAGCATGTGGCGCTTTGCGATACCGCAAAGTCCCGGCGGCGTCGGAACGCGCGCGCAACTGTGGCCGGCAGCGCTCGCCTTGTTCGAGCGACATCCTGTGACGGGAGTGGGGGCGGGGAACTTCGAGTTTCTCTTGCCGTCCGTCGGCGTGCATGGCGTGCAAACGCAAGCCAGCAGCCTTTGGTTGCAGACGCTTGCCGAACAGGGTGTGGTGGGATTTGCTGCGCTCGTGTATTTCGCGTTCGTGGCTTTGCGCGAAACCTTTCGGCTGCAATCGCGGTCACCGCTGGCCTTGGCGGCCTTTCTCGCCTTCGCGAGTCTCCTGTCGCATCAACTGGTGGATGACTTGTTCTTTTTCCCGAAAGTCGCGGCGCTCGCGTGGATACTGCTCGGAGCGGGCACGGCACTGGCGCCGGTCCCCGTTCCGGCTCCGGTCGCGGAGCGCCCACCCCAACCAAATGCGGCCAGCGTTAGGCAACCGGTAGCCGAACCGACATAACGTTGTTTCGAAAGCTGCTCTGCACGTTGCTTGTCTGTTGGGGCGCGTTTCCGCTCGCCGCCCGGGCTGATGAAGCGCCGCAACGGGCCGACATCACGATGGACCTCAGCGCCGCTCGGCTCGCGTACTATGCCGACGAAAAAATGCTCGAAGCGCGAGGCAACGTGCAACTGAGTTTGTCGAACGGCGTCGTGCTCCACGGTGACGCATGCGTCATCGACTTGGGCTTGCAACGCTTCGTGGTCGCCGGCCACGTCACGGCGCAAACGGCGGCCGGCCAGTTTCGCGGCGCCGCCTTCGCGGATTTCCTGCCCTTTCGGCGTTCCTATTTCATCCCGTTGGAAACGCTCCCCGACCGCTGGACGTTTCTGAACGACGACTATGCGCACCCCGAGAAGGGCCGCGAGATGCCGGGTGACGCCTTTTTCTTGCCGGACTTCAGCGGGCTGCAACCCTTCATCACGGGCAAAACTGCGCGCATCGACCCGAACAACTATATCGAGTTCAGTCCAGCACGCTTTGTGTTCTTAGGAGGCACGCTTGCGACGCCGGCCCTGCCCGGTTACGTGCGAAATTTTTCCGACAATCAGAACTTTTCAGTCAACTCGCTGGCGGGTGCGACGTTCGATCTGCCGTATGGCGTGGCGGGATCGTCCAGCTCGCTCGACACGGCTCATCTCCGCTACGATCAACAGCGCAAGACGTACGGAGCCTTCGAGCATCATACGGTTTTCGGCGCGAACGATTACCTCGTGTTCAGTCTGAATCCGGCGACACAACCATCCAAGCAGTGGAACCTGTTGGGGTACGCCGGCGGCAACGACGCCGCGCTCAATCTCAACGCGCAACTGTTCACCTATCAGTATGGGTTAGTGCAGCCCCTTTCGAGCAACGGCTTTGTCGACGCCCAATTTACGCGGGCGTTGCGCGGTTCGTCCGTGCGTTTTGAGCTGACGCAGTCGTACGATAGCTTCCTGGCGCAGCCGCGGCTTGGGTACTATGGAGATCCGAGTCATCCGTTCACGCCGAATCACCCGATCGTGTGGGGTGCATCGTGGTACGGGTACGACAAGCGTCTCGCAAACAGCGGGCTTTTCGTGCGCCTGACATCGGGAGTGAGTTTCATCCACGACGCCTACGGGGTCGTGACGGCGCAGCATCGCGATGCGAACACCTCGTATCTGCGCGCGCTCCTGTACACGCCCGTGTATCGGGCGCCGTTTGGCACAGGCTTGAACGCGTCGTATCAAGTGCAGCGCACGTGGCTGTCGTTTCCAAACCGGATAGACATGCAGACGGCGGCACTGAGCGACAGCAAACGCTTGTCGAACCGTCTTGCGCTGACGGCAACGTATCTGCTGCAATCCAGTTTCGTGCAGAACATCAACGCGCTCTACGCGTCGCCGAGCAACACCACGGGGTTGATCCCGCAGCCTGCGTCTCCGAATGGTCTGCCGCTGATCGCGGGCGTGCTGCAGCAAAGTCCTATTGTGCGCGACAAGGCGGTCGTGCTCGGCGCAGCCTGGGCGCCGTCACCAAACTTCCAGTTGACCCTCAGCGCACAAGACAATTCCTATAGCCCCGTGCAGCAGCCATTCGTCGCGGGACCGCCGCGCTACCAAGCAACCGCCGATGTGCGCACGCGCTTGTCAAAAACGTTCTTTCTTGACGTCGCCCGCACGTACTACTTCAATTGGGGTGATTTGCGGTGGTCACCGGCTTTCGCGTTACAGGTGTCGGCGCAGTGAGGACGGCGATCGGATTTTGCCTGCTGGCGTGCTGCGCATTGCTGCTCGCTTTGGGAGCACTGTCGTACGATGGCGCGACTGCGGTGCGCGCAGCGTCCGTTACCCAAACGCCCCCGCCAGATGTGCCCCTCGCGTCGCCGACGCCCCAGCCACTCTTGATCAACGGACAAGTCATCGACATCGAGCGCGGTTATGTCGTGTTTTCAACCGGTGACGCGCTACGAGCCGATCCCGCCATGCGCATCACCGACGCGAGCAGCGGAGCACCGCCCGCCTATGAATTACTACCGGGGATTTTCGCGATCGCGACGCTGGATGCCAAGACGGGCATGGTGCTCGCGCTGAAAACGTCGCGCAAACCGCTCGCAGGAGGCGTTGCCGCT
>DATGHT010000235.1:0-5525 GCA_035307865.1 Candidatus Eremiobacteraceae bacterium
AGGTTCCGGCTTCGCTGCGTTCCAAGAGCGGTTCTTTGCCGACCACGTAAATATCGCGATCGATGGGCGCTGCAGCGAGCGACAGCGCCAGCTCTCCTTTCGGCAGGGCGATCAACGCCGCGTTCAGATCCTTGACCGCAAGCTTGTCGGCCGCACGCGGCAAGGCAATGACGTGGGCGTTGTAGGCGCGCGCCAGGCGCTGCAGCGTTTCCTCGTCGCTGGAGCCGCGTCGCGGTGTAATATCGAGTGCAAGATTAAACGCATCCGCGAACAGAGCTGCGCGGTCCAAGAAAACCCCGGCGGCGGCTTCGCTGTCCGGCAGGATGGCAAGCGCAACGGAGATCCGGTCCGGCGGCAAGGTGGGAATGGTGAGATCGTCGATCGTGCGCAGCATGAGCTCGCGCAGCATGCGCAGCGTCTGCGGCCGGAACGGTCCCTGTAACGCCCGCGCGACGTCGCCGCTGCTGACGATCTTGCCGGCGTGCAGACGTTCTTCCAGTTGCTCGGGTGCCACGTCGATGGCGATGACCTGGTCGGCCGCCTTGAGAAACGACAACGGCACGATTTCTCGTACCGGAAATCCGATGAGCGATTCGGCCGTCGCTGCTGCCGTTTCCAAGTGTTGAATATTGAATGCGCCCATGACCGAAATGCCGGCGTCGCGCAACGCAAGCGCGTCCTGCCAGCGCTTGGCGTGCGGGGCGCCTTCCAGGTTGCTGTGCGCCAGCTCGTCGAGGATGATAACCTGCGGCTTCGCCGCGAGCGCCGCGTCGAGATCGAAGTCCTTGAATTGTGACGAGCCTATCGAAACCGAACGCGCTGGAACGCGCGGGATTCCCGCCGCCAGCTCTTCCAAGTCGGCTCGTCCTTTGGTTTCCACCCAACCCAGCATGACGCGGACGCCGCTTTGCTGCAACTGGCGCGCTTCGCTCAAGAGACGGTGGGTCTTGCCGACGCCTGGCACCGCACCCAAATAGACGGTGAGCCGCGGTCTATCGCTGAGGTCCTTGAGCAGATCGCTCGCGGTCGGACGCCCTTGCGCTTGCATCGCGCCGTTGTTCGGTTCGCCGCGTGCCATTTCCAGCCGGAAGCACTCAGCCTTTGGAAGAATGTCACGGAGCGATGAAACGGTACCAGACTTTCATGCTGTGCGCGCTTTTGCTTTTGCTGGCGTTCGGGTTCGACCTGATCACGCCGCAGGCGCTGGTCGCCGCTATTTTGCTCACCGTGCCGGTCGCTTTGAGCAGTCTGTTGCTGAACCGGCGTATCACGACGGGCTTTGTGATCGCCGCGCTCGTCGCCGACGTCATCGCCGGCTGGTACAACGGCATGCGCGAGGGCCATCACTGGGATGCGATCGCCGTGGGCAATAGAACGCTCGCTGCTTTCTCGATCATCTTGGTGGCGCTGCTCGGCGCGCTCGCGCAACGAGCGGCAGAAAATGCGGGCAAAGTCGCGGCACAACAGCGCCAAACCGAGCGGGCCCAAGCCTTGCGCCGGGCAATGGAAGTCATCCGCTCCTCGCTCAACGTCGAACTCGTCGCACGCGCCATCGTGCGCGAGGCGATGAGGGCGCATGGGGTCAGTGGCGCACGCCTTTGCATGATGGAGCATGGCCAGTTGGGGGCTGCGACCTATCGCTACGACCCGCTGCAAGACGACGTGCTCGTCGAGTACGAACGTCCAGCCGCAGAGGTATTGTCATTGCTGCAACGTGCGCTCGGGGACCGGACTCTGCTCGTGGTCGACCAAAGCGACGCGTTGAGCCGCTTCGCCCTTGATACCTTGCATGCGCAACGGGCCTATCTGGCTGCGCTCGAAAACGAGCAGGTACGCTTCGGCGTGCTCTTACTCACGCTCGACGATCAAGAGGAGGCCGAACCGGACATCGAGCGCTGGATCGCCATTTTTGCCGAACAGGCGACGGTCGCGGCGGCGCAAGCATCGCTCTTCGTCGAGCTGGGCAACAAGAACGCCGAACTCTTGCGCGCCAATGAAACGCTCGAACACCGCGGCGAGGTGATTCGCGACCTCGTCTATGCGCTCTCCCACGACCTGCGAACGCCGCTCGCGGCGGCTGCTATGACCACGCAACAGGCATTGGACGGCATGTATGGGCCGCTACCCGACGCGTACCGCGACATCTTGCAGCGTTCGTTGGCGTCGAACGACGAGTTGCGGCGCCTGGCGGAGACGCTGCTTATGGTCGCACGTTACGAATCGGGCGACCAGTCGCTCGTGCGCGAACCCGTCGACCTCGGTCGCGTGGCGCAATCAATCGTGACCGAGCTCGAACCACTGTGGCGCGGCAAACACATCCACCTTTCTGTAGAGAAGGACGACGCGGCGGTTGTGTTGGGCGACGAAAGCGAACTGCGCCGCGCGGTCATGAACTTGCTTGCCAACGCGTTGCATTGGACGCCCGATGGCGGCAGCATCACCGTGTCGACGCGGTGTGAGGGAGCTGCAGCGCTCTTGCAGATCAGCGATACGGGCTATGGCGTCCCTGAATCACAGCGAGCCCGCCTGTTCGAACGCCTTACTCCCGACGTGGCTCGCCAAGGATATGGTTCGGGCCTGGGACTTTACATCGTGCGACGAATCGCAGAGAGCCACGGCGGCAGCGTGCACTACGAACCGCGCGAACCGCGCGGCAGCGCCTTTACGCTCGCCCTGCCGCTCGAACCTGTGACTGAGCGCGCAGGCTCAGCCCGGACCACACGCCCGAAGGACGAATATGTTCCGCATCGTTCTGGTTGAGGATCACGCGCTCACGCGCGCCGGGTTGCGCACGGCGTTGGCGGACGCCGGCTTTGCGATCGTGGGGGAAGCCGCCGACGGCAGCACCGGTTTGGAAAAGGTGCAAGAGCTGCAACCTGACGTCGCCGTCATCGACTTGGGACTCCCGGGAATGGACGGTATTGAGCTGACCCGGCGAATTCGCCAAGGGGCGGCGAAGACGCACGTCGTCATCCTCACCATGCACGATCTCGACGACGAGGTCCTCGCCGCGCTCGCCGCCGGCGCGGATGCTTATTGCATCAAGTCCGACCGCACGGACGACGTCGTGTCCGCCGTCCGCATCGCGGCCGAAGGCGGGGCATACTTCGATCCAGCCATCGCCCACATCGTGCTGCGCAAGATCGTAGGACCGGTGAGCGAGCTGCCTATGCGTTCGCCGCTGACACCCCGCGAAACGGAAATTCTGCGGCTGGTAGCCGACGGGGTGGGCAATGCGGATATCGCCGAGCGACTGTCGCTCGGCTTGGGCACGGTGAAAGGACACGTGCGGGCGATTTTGGAGAAGCTGTCAGCCTCCGATCGCACGCAAGCCGCGGTCGTGGCCTTGCGGCGCGGTATTATTTAGGCGCGGTCTCGCTCGCCACTTTTCCGTCGAGCGCTAAGTTGAGCTCCAGCACGTTGACGCGCGGCTCGCCCAGCATGCCCAGCGTACGCCCGCTGGTGTGCTGTTCGATCAGCATGCGAACCTGCGCGAGCGGAAGGTTGCGAGCCTTTGCCACGCGTGCCGCCTGATAGTACGCAGCCTCGGGTGAGATATCGGGATCGATGCCGCTGGCGCTCGTCGTCACGAGATCCATCGGAACGGGGCCTGTCGCGTCCGGATTCTCTTTCTTGACCGCGGCGATGGTCGCTTTCGTGCTATCGATCAGCTTCTTGGACGTCGGGCCTAAGTTCGTGGCGCCGGTCGACGTCGGATCGTAGCCCTTGCCTGCTGCGGACGGCCGTCCGTGGAAATACTGCGGTTTCGTCCAGAGCTGGCCGATGATGGCGGAGCCGATCGGCTTGCCCCCGACATACAGCATCGACCCGGCGGCTTGCTTCGGGAAAAGCAGTTGCGAGAGCACGGTCATCACGAGCGGGTAGATCAAACCGAACGCGATCACCGTGACGATGGTGAAGATGATCGCCGTCCCCAAGTGCTTCGCGGTGTTGTCGCGGATGTTGTGCTCGTTCATGGTCGCGGAGCTCCTATGTCAAGTGGAAAGCGGCGAGAATCATATCGATGAGCTTGATGCCTACGAACGGGACCAGGATGCCGCCCAAGCCGTAAATGAGCACGTTGATGCGCAGCACCGCGTTCGCGCCCAGCGGCCTGTAGGCGACGCCGCGCAACGCGAGCGGAATGAGCGCGATGATGATCAACGCGTTGAAGATGACTGCGGACAGGATCGCGCTCTGCGGCGTCGTCAACCGCATGACGTTCAGAGCGCTCATCGCGGGATAGGCGGTCGCGAACATGGCCGGCAGGATGGCGAAGTACTTGGCGACGTCGTTGGCGATGGAAAACGTCGTCAGGGCACCGCGGGTCATGAGCAACTGTTTGCCGATCTCCACGATCTCGATCAGCTTGGTGGGATCGGAATCTAGATCCACCATGTTGGCAGCTTCTTTGGCGGCCTGAGTGCCCGAGTTCATCGCCACACCGACGTCCGCTTGCGCCAGCGCTGGGGCATCATTGGTGCCGTCACCGGTCATCGCCACCAATCGGCTGGCGTCCTGCTCGCGGCGGATCAGCGCCATCTTCGCTTCCGGCGTCGCTTCCGCCAGAAAATCGTCCACGCCGGATTCACGCGCGATGGTCGCTGCGGTCAGTGGATTGTCGCCCGTGATCATGATGGTGCGAATCCCCATCTTGCGCAGCCGGTCGAAACGGTCGCGCATGTTGGGCTTCAAAATATCCTTGAGATGGATCGTGCCGAGCACCCGGTTGTCTTCCGCCAGCAGCAGCGGCGTGCCGCCGGAACGCGAGATGCGCTCGACCTCGCCCGCCAAGACGCTTGCGCCGTCGCCGCCGCGCTCGCGCACCCACGTACGGATCGCGTCCGGCGCGCCTTTGCGGATCGCGTGGCCGCCGGGTAGATCCAATCCGCTCATGCGCGTGTAGGCGCTGAAGGGCACGAACGTCGCGCCGTCCGACTTCAGGTTGATCGCACCTTCGCTCTCGGCCAGGGCGACGATGGAGCGGCCCTCCGGCGTTTCGTCCGGCATCGAAGACAGATATGCTGCGCGAATCGCCGCGGCGCGATCGATCCCCGGAGCGACGATGATCTCTGTTGCATGCCGGTTGCCGAGCGTGATCGTGCCGGTCTTGTCGAGCAACAGCGTGTCGACGTCGCCCGCCGCCTCGACGGCCCGGCCGCTCATCGCCAGCACGTTGCGTTGCAACACCCGGTCCATGCCGGCGATGCCGATCGCCGACAGCAATCCACCGATGGTGGTCGGGATGAGGCAGACGAGCAGCGCGATCAGGACGGTCACTGACTGCACCGTGCCGGCGTAGATGGAGAATGGCGAGAGCGTCGCGACGGCGATGAGGAAGATGATGGTCAGTCCCGCCAGCAAGATCGACAGCGCGATCTCGTTCGGCGTCTTCTGCCGCGTCGCACCTTCCACGAGCGCGATCATGCGGTCCAAGAAGGTCTCGCCGGGGTTCGACGTGACCTGCACGAGGATCTCGTCCGAAAGGACGCGCGTGCCGCCGGTGACCGAACTGCGGTCGCCGC